>CAVOCL010000045.1:0-9490 GCA_963694185.1 Dehalococcoidia bacterium | reverse complement strand
TTGGCCCGAGCCTTTTGCTACCTGATTCGGGCCTATTCGGCTGGCTTGTATGCCCTTAGCGTGAGGTTGATCAGCGTTGTCTGCCAGTCGATAGCGTCGGGTCGGCTGCGTTCTTCTTTGAGAACTTTGATACCGGCGAATCCGGTTTCTTCTATTAGTTCGAGGTACTCACTCATCACTGCGGCTCCAGCAACGCAAGACACCCATTCAGCGGGTGATGACTGCACTTCGGCTGGGAGCGGCTTGTCGGTAACCATGTCGGAAATTACGAACCGACCGCCGGGTTTGAGGATGCGCAGAATCTCGGAGAACACTCGTTCTTTCTGTTCAGATAGTGCGATTACACAGTTTGAAATTACGAGGTCGACCGTGTTATCGGCCTGTGGAATCGATTCGATGTGACCAAGTTTGAACACCACGTTTTCGGTTTCCAGCTTGGCTGCGTTATCCAACGCTAGTTCGAGCATTCGGGGCGTCATGTCGATGCCGATCACGAAGCCTTCTGGGCCGACTTCTTTGGCTGCGAGGAAGCAGTCGATACCGCCTCCAGAGCCGAGGTCTAGAACGGTTTCACCAAGCTTTGCGTCGGCGATACCGACCGGGTTACCGCATCCGGCTGAGGCACCGGCGGCATCGTCGGGAAGGGCTTCTCGTTGATCGTCGGAGTAGAACTTGTCGGTGGCTTTTACTCGGGTGGTGTCGGCGGCCCGTTCGGTAGCGTTTTCGGCAAGCGAGCCGTACTGCGCTTGAACCGCGGCTGAGATTGATTCGAGTTGACCGTGAGTGATTTCAGCAGAAACGTCGCCGCAGCAGTCATCACCACAGCAAGCTTCGGCTTCCGATGAACTGGTGCTTGTGTCGGCGGCAATCAGGGTTCCGAACAGGTTCTTATCCAATTTCTCAGTCTCCAAAAATACTGGAATCGATGACGGTTGTGGTGCAGCAAACGGTTTCCACGCCTGCTTCTTTGACTGCTGTTTCAAGCTGCGGTAATACGTTCGCCCATGCCTGAGCAGAGGTACGGTAGGCCTCGAATCCCAGAGGTGATAGCGAGTAGTTTTTGCGCTTTCGACCGTTGATTACGGTCGATTCAAGTTCAACATATCCGCCAGATTCTAGTTCTTTGAGCATCGGGTAGATCATGGCGTCGGTGGGTCGTGCGTCGCAGCACAATGCGATGCGCGTGGCAATTTCGTAGCCGTGCATCGGGCCCTGACTCAGTTGCTGCAACATGAAGAATCTGAGAAGGCTTTTGCGGTTGAGCGATTGCCAGTAGTCGATGCTGGCGAGGTTGTTTGCGGGCTTTGTGGCGGTTGTCATGGTTGGTTGCGGTGGCTTGTTAGCGCGGGATACCTAGCTACACGATATATCGGCTTGCTAGGTATGTCAACGTTGGGAGGGTGCTGCTTCGATGAGTGAAGGATATTACGATCTTAAAGTTCTCTCCATTAGGGAGAGGATTTAGGTGAGGGGGAATGCAGGTGTAGGGCTGGGGTGATCGACGGTTGATGCTTCGACGTTGGCATGCCCCCTCAACCTAACCTTCTCCCTCAAGGGAGAAGGGAGAAGGCCGGATATGCCCTCAATACACAAGTTGGAAGCTATAATCCGCAGACCTCCGGGTTCTCTACGATTCCGACCAGGCTGATCAGCACACTTCAGGACTCGAATTCACTTCACATGACGACATCTCCAGCAACAACCGACGACCAGCTGTTCCTACTCATCGATGGTCACGCAATCGTGTTCAGGGCGTGGTTCGCAATGCGGGACCACCTGATCACGGCCTCGGGACAGAACACGACGGGCGCTAGCGGGTTCATGTCGATGTTTTTGAGGGTGGTTCGTGAGCAAAAACCTACTCATATCGCCGTAACTTTCGACACGAAGGCGCCGACGTTCCGGAAAGAAATGTTCCCGGCGTACAAGGCTCAGCGACAGGAAGTCGACCCGGCACTTCACGAACAAATTCCTATCCTCAAAGAGATTCTCGAACCAATGGGTGTGCCGGTTTTTGAGTACGAAGGATTCGAGGCAGACGACCTAATCGGCACGCTTTCAAAGCAGGCGACCGAACAAGGAATTAAGACGCTGATCCTGACTGGGGACGCCGATCAACTGCAGCTGGTCGATGAGAAGACATCGTTGCTGATGTACACCGGATTTGGCGATATGCGCACGTACGATCCGGCGGGCGTTGCCGAGAAGTACGACGGGCTGGGTCCTGACTACGTTGCCGAGATCAAAGCGCTCGAAGGCGACTCGTCCGACAACATCCCCGGAGTGCCCGGAGTCGGTAAGAAAGCGGCCCGCGCCGTGCTGACGCAACTGGGTCATTTCGATTCGCTGTTTAGCCGGCTTGATGAGGTTGAAAACATCGAGGGACTTCGTGGCGCTAAGCGAGCGATGAACCTGCTTGATGAGCACCGAGAGACTGCTGCGACTGCGCTGATTCTAACGACGATCGTGCGAGATGTTCCCGTAGAGTTCGACGCTGAAAAATCTGCATTTGGAGATTTCGACCGATCGGCTGTCATCAAAACGTTGATGGAATATGAAATGCGGTTGGTGGCCAACCGATTGCCGAAATCTGGTGCCGAGCCGGTGGCCCAGGCTGAAACCGCTCCGGGCTGGGAGCCGAATGAAGCGCCGGCCGTCACTTCTTCTGGGCAGATGGACATGATGGGCGAGGGCGAGGCAGCAGTGCTGGTTGAAGATCAGCCTGACGTGCCACTCGGCGAGTACGAGATCGTCACCGACATGGCGGGTTTGAACTCGATGATTGAGCAGTTGCGTGCCAAGGGCGAGTTCGCGTTCGACACCGAAACCACCGGGCTCGATTCGATGATGTCGGATCTGGTTGGTCTATCTTTCTCGATCAAATCTGAACATGCGTGGTACGTGGCGGTCGGTCACAACGAGGGCACGCAGGTGCCTTTCGCCGAGGGCCTAGCAGCGCTGCGGCCTCTATTTGAAGACGAGTCGATCAAGAAGATCGCACACAACGGCAACTTCGACATGATGGTGCTGGCTACGGCTGGTATCGAGGTGAAAAACCTCGGTTTCGACACGATGATAGCGGCGGCGTTGTGCGGTCGAATGGGCATTGGGCTAAAGCAGCTAGCAATGGTGCTGTTCCAGGCGGAAATGACCGAGATCAAGACGTTGATCGGGGTCGGCAAGAAGCAGATAACGATGGCACAAGTGCCGATCGAAAAGGCGGGTCCGTACGCTGCTGCCGACGCTGACTTTACGTGGCGTTTGTACGAGTATTTTGAACCTGAAATCGACGTGCACGATGCTCGATATGTGAACGAAAAGATCGAACTGCCGCTGCTTCCTGTGATCATCGAGATGCAGCGAAACGGGATGATCATCAACAAAACGGCCTTGGCCGAGATGTCTGAAATGCTGGGTGCCGACATCGAGCAGATCAAGCAGGCTGCGACTGCCATAGTTGGTGGGCGGGAGCTTAATTTGGCTTCAAATCGCCAGATTGCCGATCTGCTGATCGACGAACTGGGCGCACCGAAGACTCGCAAGACTAAAACGGGATATTCGATGGACGCCGCTGCTCTCGAAAAAATTCGTGAGACTGACGGACTTGATGATCGCGTTTACCAGATCGCAGATGGTGTTCTGAAGTTCCGCGAGCTGTCGAAGTTGAAGTCGACTTATGTCGATGCTCTGCCCTTGCTCGTAAATCCTGCAACGAGCCGTGTTCACACGAGCTTCAATCAGGTGGGGTCGGCTACTGGTCGTTTATCGAGTACTGATCCGAACGTCCAGAATATTCCGGTTCGTACTGAACTTGGCCGACGGGTTCGGAAGGCGTTTGTTGCTGATTCTGCGAACGGCTGGCAGTTCCTTGCGGCTGACTATTCACAGATTGAACTTCGGATTCTGGCGCATTTGTCGCAGGAGCCGGGGCTGCTTGAAGCGTTTAGTCGGGGCGAGGATATTCATGCTGCGACTGCTCGGGCGATGTATGGCGTTGAGGAAGTTTCGCCCGACCAGCGCCGGATTGCCAAGATATTAAACTTTGGCGTGATCTACGGACTCGGTCCGATCGGTGTGGCGCGTCAGACTGATCTGACTCGGCAGCAGGGTCAGGAATTTATCGATCTCTACTTTGGAAAATACCCTGGGATTCGTGATTACATCGAGCAGGTGAAGCAGGCGGCTCGAGATACCGGGTATGCGGAGACTATTACGGGTCGTCGACGATATTTGCCAGACATCAACGCCGGGCATCCGGGTCATCGTGCGGCTGCCGAGCGGGTGTCGGTGAACATGCCGATTCAAGGCACGGCTGCCGACGTGATCAAGATCGCAATGGTGAACATTTCGAACGAAATCAAGACGCAGAAGATGCAGTCGAAGATGTCGATTCAGGTTCACGACGAACTAATTTTCGAAATCGCCCCCGGCGAACTTATGGAAATGCAGATGATGGTCACAAGCATGATGCCAGCAGCGATGGATCTGGCTGTTCCGCTTCTGGTCGAGGCGAAGACGGGCCCAACATGGGGCGACATGGATTCTGTGTGAGTGCCAATGGCACTTTTTAGTATGACCGGAAGGGTTAAATCTACTTGAAAGAAGCCCATGCCTGAACTACCTGAAGTTGAATCGTTGCGGCGTTACTTGGTTCGTGAGGGGCTGCCCGGAAGCGTGATCGAGCGGATGGAGGTTGAGGCGAAGCCGAGTCCTGACAAGGGCACCGGAGCGATTTCGGGTGTTGAGTTGATGCCGGGTCGGACGATTCACACTCTTGAACGGCGTGGCAAGCAAATCGCTGTGGTTTTGGACGAAGGCGTGCTTGGGTTGCACATGGGGATGACGGGGCGAATCGATGTGCTTGCCGCTGACGAGCCTGTGCCTCGATTCACACGTATCGAGTTTTTTCTAAGAAACGGTGTGAACACCTTCAGGATGGTGCTTGCTGATCCACGTCGATGGGGCATGGTTCAACGATTCGCCAGCGTAGATGAGGCGTTTGCGGGCCTTGGTCCTGACGCTCTGGACCCCAGCTACACGGCCGAGCGTTTTGCCAAAGATGTGAGCCGTCGAAAGTCGCCTATCAAGCCGTTGCTGCTGAACCAGTCGTTGCTCGCCGGGGTTGGCAACATTTATGCTGACGAGGCGCTTCATCGGGTGGAAATATCTCCTTCTCGGCGGGCGAATCGCATATCTGAGAAGAACCTTATGGCGCTGTTTGAAGCGATACGAGAGTCGCTTGAGCACGCACTTCAGTTCATTCAAGATCACCCTGACGATCGTGGTCGACCGTATATCGTCGATGCCCACGACGATCGAATGAAACTGCTGCGAAAGCCGGGATCGTTCTGCCCTCGTTGCGAGATTCCGCTGCTAACGAAGAAGTTCGCCGGAAGAACGGCGTACTACTGCGGGAACTGCCAACGGTGAAGGCTTGGATTGTCATTGCGAGGAGCCTCGCCGTGGCAATCAACGAGGAGGCCTGAACGATCTGATGATTCAGCCGACATGCGTTTCACGTGCACACACGATTGTTCCTACAACCACGTTCATTCCTTAGTCGAGCGTCGCTGGCGGATGGTCGTGATTGCCACGGCGTCGGACTTCTCGTAATGACAGAGGGGCGACGTTCGACGTGACAATGCGTTGGCCCTCTAGTTAAACCAAACGTCATCGAGGTCGTCTGTTTTGCGGGCTTTGAGTCGGTCTCGCAGTGCTGCCCAAAACAGCAGGAGTACTCCGAGTAGGCCAAGGGCGTATCCGGCGGCGTACAGAATCCACGAGCTTCTGGTTGCGATCAACACGACGAGACCGACGATGGCCATCACAATGCCAACGACGGTGATCCACATTCCCGACCATTCGAGCAGTCGTTTCATGGTCTTTTCTCCGAACATTTCACGCTGTATCACAGGCCAATCGTGGAGGCGCGTGCAGCGTAAATTGTGTTCTCTTAGGTGATTATCTGCCTGGTGGGCTTCCTGAAACAGATCGGACTGCTGATTAATTTGTGGTGTTTCACCGCTACAGATGAGCGTATTTTGCGATTAGTATTACCTATTGTGCGGTTTCACACTGAAACCCTGGCGCCTCTGCGGAGGGGTGGCAGAGCGGTTGAATGCGCTTGTCTTGAAAACAAGTATGTCGGTAACGGCATCGCAGGTTCGAATCCTGTCCCCTCCGCCAAATTTGCGTTTTAGCGTTTGAGCTCCGGGCGTCATCAGATGACTTGGTCGCGCGTCGCAGTCTCCCCCTCTAGCTCCCCCATTCCGGGGGAGGACCGTTTTAGCTCCGCCGCTGAATCACTTGCTGCTGCTAACTTCTCTCCCATCAGGACGAAGCCTCGCTTCCCTGCTACCTTTGCGTCGATAACTGCCCCCAAGCTAGAAAGTATCGATTCACAGATGTTCGTAGGCACCCAGTACCCGATAAATAGCGATACCGATTACGAGGTTCTCGCCCAGCTCGGCGTTAACCACATCAACGGCTATCCCCCCGGAAGTGCCGAATCCTGGACCACCGATGTACTCAGTACTTATCGAGAAAAAGTTGAAAAGTACGGCATAAAAGTCGACATGGTCGCACTGCCCATCGGCACCAAACCCGAAGACGGACAATCCCCGAACATCACGCTGGGAATATCGCCTGACCGTGATCGCGAAATCGAAATCTGCCAGAACATCATCCGAGCCTGTGGCGAAGCCGGAATTCTCGCAGTGAAGTACCGACTGTTCATCATCGGGATCACCCGTACCGAACCACGACCCGGCCGCGGTGGCGCGCTGAGGCCCAGCTTTCAGTACGACGAGATCGACCAGCAAGAAGCGCCCGGAGTTTGGGGCCAGGTTTCAGCCGACGAATACTGGGAGCGGATCGACTACTTTCTTGAGCGAATAGTACCTGTAGCCGAAGAGTACGGCGTGAACCTAGCCTGCCACCCGCACGATCCGTACACGCCCGACGGCTACCGAGGGGTGAGCCGAGTGCTGGGCACTGTATCTGGCATGAAGAAGTTCGTTCAGATGCACGAAAGTCCAGTACACGGATTGAACTTCTGCCAAGGCACGGTTTCGGAGATGCTCGAAGATCCCGGCAAAGAGATTTTCGATGTCATCCGCTGGTTCGGGTCTCGAAATAAAATATTCAACGTGCACTACCGGAATATCGCTGGCAAAAAGTTGGCGTTTGAGGAGACGTTCCCAGACGAAGGCGATGTGAATATGCTGGAAGCCGCGCGGGTTTATAAGGAAGTGGGCTATAAAGGCATGCTGATGCCTGACCACGCGCCGAAGCTTTCTGGCGACAACCCTGCCACGGTTGCGTTCGCATACTGCTACGGGTACATCAGAGCCGTACTTCAGTCGATCGATGCGCTAGAGGATTAGTCGGCGGAGCGACGCACGACGCTCACCGTTCGGCTAATATCCCGTCGGCGGCTGCTTCTGGCCTGTTCTTTAACCGTTGGCCGTAATCGGAGAATTTAATTGACTCTCAAGACAAATCTGAAACACCGTATTCGTAGTGGGCAGGTGACCGTCGGTGCAGCGACTCCGCTGACCGCGACCAAAAGCCGTATCGAAGACATCATGGGTTCGAGCGACTACGCGTTTCTTTCGGTCGACAGCCAGCACAATGCCTATGACGAGCGGGCGCTGGTCGAGGTTTGCGAAGCTGCCGATCAGGTTGGCGTTCCGGTAGTTTTCAGAATTAAGCACACCCGCCATTCCTATCTAGTTGGAAACATTCTCGATCTCGGTCCAGCGGGGGTGGAAATTCCTCAAACGGAAACTGAGGAAACGGCGCAAGAAGCCCTCAATTATTTCTACTACCCGCAGGTCGGCAAGCGATCGTGGGGCGGGCCTCCCAGTTCATGGCGCTCCGACTTCACCGACCGCAACGAGTACGCTGATTTTTGGAACGATTATGGCGTGTTGTGGCTGCAGATCGAATCGCTGAGTGCGGTAACCCGTGCGAAGACGTTTGCTCGACCCGGAGTCGATTGTCTGTCTTGGGGGCCTGCGGATCTTTCGTTTAATCGAGAGGCTAATCCCGATCATTCGCTGAAGACCGATGATGACTGCATCGAGCATGTGGTGAAGTTGCTAAAAGGCACCGATACGAGGCTTTGTATTCGCAGTTACCAGCCTGAACTCCGCAATAAGTACCTGGATATGGGTGCCACCGTTCTAATCGAGATTCCCACTGCGTGATGTAGTCTGTTGCCAGTTATCGCGTACTGATACGACCGGCACCTCTTTAGGAAGTGATCAATAGCGTTTGGCCGCGAGCTTTGGGCCGTGAACTCTGGCTTTCACCTTACTAGCGGTGGCGGCCGCTAATTTCGGTCGCCAGTTGAACCAGTAGACCATGGCATTTTTCGAAACGTCCTCGTTCGTTGCGTCAGCCACATTCGTGGGGGCTGTGGTCGCGCTCGTCATGACTGCATTAGTGTGGAACCGCAGGCAGGCTCCTGGTGCCGCAGGGGTGGCGTGGCTGACCATATCGCCGCGGCGATATGGTCAGGCGGATACGGAATAGAGATTTTGCTCGAACATCTCGATAACAAGCTTCTTCTTGTTCCGCTTGAATACGTCGGCATTTCAACAGTTCCAGTGTTCTGGTTCATCACGGCGGCACACCTAACCGGGCGTATCCGTACAGTTTCTCCCCGGCTTCTATTGATATTGCTGGTCGTACCGATGATTACGGTGACACTGACCGCCACAAATAGTTCCCACAACTTGATGTGGCATGACGCCATGATGGTTGGCGACCCCGGAAGTGTTTCGGTAATTTTCGAACGCGGTCCATGATTCTGGGTTTCGTGGATCTATTCGTATCTGGCTTTCTTTGCCGGATTCGGCTTTCTCCTCTATCGAGCGTTCACTGAAACGTCGATGTTTAGAAGCCAGATGATCGCCACTCTCGCGGCAGGCATCATCCCGCTTGCAGCGAACTTGTTGTTCCTGACCGATTTGAACCCGCTGGGCAGTTTCGATCCGACCCCGATGTCGTTCGCTGCATCTGGCGTAATAATCGCATTCAGCTATTTGCGCTTCAAACTATTCGATCTGGTGCCCATCGCCCTCGATATTCTGGTGGAACGTATTCCGGATGCGATATTCGTTCTCAACTCCGATGGTTACATCGTTGATGCGAACCCGGCGGCCGAATTGTTAGTGGCCCCTGAAGATTCGGTGCTAATTGGGATGCACTTATGCGACGTATTGCCCGGTGATTTATCCGACCATGAACTTTGCTCGGGGGACCCGGCAGCGATCATTGGTGATGTTGTGATCGCAAGCCCAACCGGCGCAGAACCCATGACCTACGCGCCTACTGTCACGAAACTTTCGGAAGATGTAGGTACTACAGAATCGACCGGACGGCTTGTGATTCTTCGAGACGTTACTGATCAGCGAAAAGCATCGGAGATGCTCCGGCGTTTAGCGAGGATCACCACACTTAACGAAATCACTACCGCGGTTGC
>CAVOCL010000044.1:0-9505 GCA_963694185.1 Dehalococcoidia bacterium | reverse complement strand
AGCCTCATCCCAATCCGACTTCATCAGCGGAGTAGAACTACCAATCGACGGCGGCGAAGGCGCAGGATAAAACTTCCTTTCCTGAACCCCGATTGTCATCGGGATAAACTGCGTCATCAGAGCCGAGGGACCTGGGGTGGTGCCGCGAGGGACGGGTGGTAGGGACGCGCTGCCTGTCATTGCGAGGAGTCGGGCGACGTGGCAATCATGATCATTCGTAAACAACCGTTCGAATCAGCCAACCACATTTACAGAGCAAGTAATCGACACGCCCAAACCGAATCAAACGTCAGTTTCCATCAACCACCGATTGCCACGTCGTCGAACTCCTCGCAATGACAATCAGCCTCGCATCCCAAAACCTACCTGTTCATCTCAATCTTCATAAACTGCTCGGCCAACTCAACGTCGTACTTCTTACCCGTCTCAGCCAGTCGTTTGCGTGATCGCTCATCACGCTCGTCGCTCCGTTCACCAACCTGGCTCACATGCGAATGCAAAGCATTCTGTCGCGTCTCGAAGAATTCAGTCACATCAACGTGATGATTCGGCTGCTCAGGCCTGAACAACCATATTTCTTCAACCTTGTGCGGTTCGATTCCCTCTGCCAAATGCTCCGGATAAGCAACGTGATCCCTCGCATACGGAAACACAGCGTCCAACGCCACCCGACCTGTCATCGAGTGATCACGGTGTCGGATGTAAGGCCGATTCGGATCGATCGTCAGCAGCAACCGCGGTTTGTGAATACGAATCTGCTTGACGATCTTCTCTCGGAACTCGTCGTTGTCTTCAAGCCCCTGATCTTTCATCCGCAAAAAAACAACGTCGGCAAGACCATAAGCCTTCGCCGCGTTAAGCGTTTCGATCTCACGAGTAGCCGCCAGATCCTCAGGCTTCACCGAACGATCGCTGGTGCCCTTATCGCCGTTCGTACACACCACCAGAACGACCTTCTTGCCTTCTGCACACCATTTCGCAATCGTGCCTCCCGTAGCCGACTCCGAATCATCAGGATGAGGAGTCACAACAAGTATCGATTCAGGTTCGTTTTCGGTCATATTTATCCTTGAATTTACTTAGAGCACGTTTGACTTGAAATTTAAAAAGAGCCACTGGCTCCCATTGGCTCCTGTTAGAGGGCCGACTCGTTCTCGATCTCCACTTCAGGCAGATCGCCCGCCGGAGTGAATCCCATAACCCGACCGTAGAAATACAGCTCACCCTCAAGCGACGCCTTGATGTTCTTCGACTGCCGGAATCCGTGCTGCTCGCCCTCGAACATCATCAATGAAAACGGAATGCCCTTGTCACGAAGCGCACCCGCCATGATCTCGGCCTGAGAAGGCGGAACAATCTTATCTTCGAGCCCCTGCAAAATGATCATCGGACACGATAGCTGGTCGGTGAAATTAATCGCAGAACGATCGTGGTACAACTGCTTAGCCCCCGGATGGGGCCCAATCAAGCTGTCCAGATACCGTGATTCGTACTTGTGCGTATCGCCAATAAAAACGCTCAAATCAGCAATGCCGTAGTACGTAGCACCAACCGCAAATCGATCGTGAAAAGTCAATGCGTTTATCGTCGTGTAGCCGCCGGCCGATCCACCCTTAATCGCCAAACGATTCGTATCAGCCTGCCCCCTGCCAACAAGGTAATCCGCAGCAGCGATGCAATCATCAGTGTCGTACACACCCCACATCTTCTTCAATGCGTCCCTGAACGCCCTGCCATGACCCACCGACCCACGATAGTTCACATCAACAACCGCAAATCCCCGACTCGTCCAGAACTGCACAGGCAAGCTCAACGCCGAACTTGTAGCGCTTGTCGGACCGCCATGACTGATAACCAATAGTGGCGGAGTTTCCGTACCATCCGATTCGAAATCAGGATTCGTTGGCGCATAGTAAAACGCGTGCGCTTCGCCATCGTCGGTAGAAGGAAAAGTTATCGCTTCGGGAACAGAAAGATAAGCATCGTCAAGTTCGATATCACTCGACGATTTCAGCGTCACATAAGAACCATTCCCGAGCGACGCTCGGACAACCTCGGCAGCGGAAGTTGCTGAAGCCCCAATGTAAACAACATCGCTTCCAACCACGTTCACTTCAGCTATAGAACTGTGCTCGACGTTGGCATGAGCAACCTCACGGCCGTTCAGGACAACCATCCTTAACCGCCCCTTACCGGCCTGCGAATCCTTCAGCAGAACCGCTCCGTCCTCCAAGAACGAATACGTCCTGAACCCAAAAGCCCATGCTGGCCCGCCGTGATCCTTTTCTTCGGTCAAGACCGGCTTCACTTTGCCGTCCGACCACTTCGAAAGATTCCACCAACCCGATTCATCAGTAATAAATACCAGCGTTCCATCGGGCGCCCACTCTGGCTGCACAATGCTCACATCAGCCCCGCCAGTAACCAACTGTTCGTTACTTAAAGAACCACTAGCGGTATCGAAATCAGCTACCCACAACTCGCATCCGTCCCATGGCATGTTCGGGTGATCCCACGAAAGCCAACTAACCCTGTCACCGGCCGAATTTTGCCGAAGCGAAGAATAGAAATCGTGACCGCTTGCCAGAACACGAACATCACCTGAACCATCAGTTGGCACTAGAGCAAGCTCGTTATCAGCCTCACGATCCTCGTGATGACGCTCTCGAACACACAGTAACCAGTTCGAATCGTTGCTCACAACAAGGTCGGCGTAACGATCGCCACGCTCGATCGCTGGCTCACCAGTAATCGCAACGGCATCACCGCCATCGCTCGCAGCCTTGTACAACCGCTGGTCGTCCCAATTCGCAAAATACACATCGCCATTACGAACTGCATATGCAGCACCGCCGTACTCGTGAACGGCGTTTCTGGCGTTCAAAGGCGCAGCGTTCACATCGGCAGTAGAACCGTCAGTCGACCGCTTCACAATCACGTATCGACCCGACTCTTCCGGCCGACCCTCCAGCCAGTAAACATTCTGGCCATCAACCCGCACCTGCTCCAATCGAAGACCACCCTCGGTGATCAGATCGGCTGAAATAGGCGACTCCCACGAACCGTACGGCGAAATCTTCTTGGCAGGCATTTGGCACTCCGTTAGGAATTAGTAAATCCGAATGCGCAGAAGATTCGCAGAAGAACACCCCGAAGGCAACAGCGCTACATGCTCAATTTGACAAAGCACCAAACGCGAAGCACCCCACTTACCAGATCCGCCGGGCGCAGCAAATCGATAAGTGGGGTGCTAACGGCTCATGGCCTGCCGTGATATTTTTGCGGTTTTTGAAAACTAGGCCGGCCTGTTAACCGCCGAAGAACGTTCCCTGGCGTTCGCCGTTTACGATCACGTCGTACTCAACGCCAGCTTCGAACTCGGAGCCGATGTTGATCGACTGGTCTTCGTAGATGATCGCTAGAGTGCAGGGCACGGGAGCGGTTGGAACCTGGGTTAGCAACGAAACGTTTACTTCCCGGCCTTCAACAAACCAATCAATCGAGTTGAAAGTCTCGCAACTTCCGCCGAGAGCAATCGTTATCGCAATCGTGTGCTGCGCAGGGATCGATCGAGTCGAAGCGATCTGAACGCTTTCGATCGTTGCCAACTTCGTAGTAAATTCCCCTACTACGTCTTCATCAGCATCGTCAGTGCCGTCAACGCCGGGACCTGCAAACAGGCTTGCCGTGGAGTTGAGCAAATCAACGATATCGGCATCGTCACCTACGTAGAGAATGATGGCATTGCCGTACAGATAGAAGTGAGGGGTGGCGATCCAGTGGACCATCATCACGCCTTCCGCTGTCGTCAACTCAGAACCGTTACTATTCACAGTCTCTGAAGCTTCCTGAGCAGCTGAACCAGGGCCAAATTCGTAAATCAGAACCTGTTGGCCGTTCACCTTCAACTCAGTTGGAACAACACCGAACTGCTTCGCTCCATCGCCCTGTCCACCGTTCTCAACATCCGCACCCTTGCCCCGCAGCGAAAGCTCGAGAGCCAGGCTGTCGGAAATAAGGCTCGTGCCACCAGTTGGCGGCTGCGGAGTCGGCGTTGCCTGATCAGGGTCGACGCATCGAACGTTCGGAGCAATAGCCTGGAAAGTTGCCGTTTTGTCGCCTGCGTTCACTACGTAAACAGCGCAAGCAGCCAGATCCTCACCAACAGTTCCAAGAAGAACCCGTGCTGACTCGATTAGGTAAACGGCTATGCACATAACGTCGCCGGTCGGCACCTTGACCACCGGGTAGATCTCGAACGTTTCGCGATCAACGGTAACCACGTTCGGCTCGATGATCTCTTTGCAACCGTCCGAAAGTCCGATCGACACGCTTGCGTAGTAAGCAGTAGCTCCGTCAGCATCCTGATCGCTGATGATCTCCAGATCCTCGACCGGAGCTGGCTGAATTTCAAATCCGGGGTCGGAGTACGGAGGGTCGACCTGAATCGGTGAAGATCCAGTGGTGAACGATCCCTGTTCGGTGCCGTTCACAATCACTGTGAACTCGGTACCACGCTCGAAGTCGCTACCAAGGCCAACGTTCTCGTCGTGGATTCCGTACATCATCGTGCAAGCAATAAGCTCACCCGGTGCGGGAACCATGTTGTAAACGTCAATGTTGATGTCCGTACCGTCTTGGGTAACTTCAGCATGGCTGAATGTTGCACATCCGCTTGGGAGCCCCGAAATGACCTGAACAACAAACTGTTCTGGGTAGGATTCCAGAGTAATAATCTGAACGCTCTCAATAGGAGCAAACTCGTGTATCTGGTCATAGCCGGGATCTTCCGGCAATGTCGCAGGCGGGCTGTCGACAGGATCAGACGTGCTGGCAGTGTCGTCCGTCGGCTGTGAACCAACTCCGCCATTGCCGCTGTTGTCCGAAAGAAGCTTGGTCTCATCTGTGCCACACGCAAGCACGAACGCTGCGATGGCTGCGATAGCAACCAGTACGAGCCACTTATTTTTCGTTCCGCTAAACATTTTGAATATTTTCCGTTTGTTGGCCTGACTGATGTTAGTGAGCCATTGATTTCCCGTTGCTAAGACGCCTCGTTAGGTCGTCCGTCATAGCTAAGACGAAACCCCGCTCCGATTTGTTCCATCAATTCTCAATTATTTATATTTTCTACTTTCACGTGCGCAGGCACACGTTCATTCCAGTTCAATTCATCAGCCAAAATTGACTCATCCCATAGTTAGGGCTTAATCTTGTAGACAGTTCGAATCAAATATTTGCGTTGATCGGGACTAGTAAGTTTCGTTACGGATCAAAGAGAGTCGGGGCAAGGTGGAAGCCCGATATCACGACCGGAACCGAATGGACCCGAGAGCATCGAAGCCAAAGCGCCATAAAGGCAAGTGAGTAGCTTCCGACGGAGTGGGCACCGTTATCAGAGCCCAGGGCCTACGGTCTTTATTAGCCTTGACCGTGTGTCCGACAGAGATGCCGCAGTACGAAACGTACGACGGTAATAAGGGTGGCACCGCGGGATACATACCTCGCCCCTTGAAATTATTTCATTTGGGAGTGAGGTTTTTTTGTGCCCGTTTTTCAGGCGACGATTACCTCGACCCAGTACTAGCGAAGTACGTAGTAACTAAGCAAATCGAGAATCGACCGACATCATGGCTGCGCCGAACAAGAAAAAACGAATCCTCACTGGCATCCGACCCACCGGTGCACTGCATGTGGGCCACTACGTTGGCGCACTCCACAACTGGATCGACCTGCAAGACGAGTACGACTGCTACTTCCTGCTAGCCGACTACCAGGCACTGGGCGATCACTTCCACGAAATCGACCTGATTCGCGATTCCGTGCTTCAGGTGACTCTCGACTGGCTCTCGGTCGGGCTCGATCCCGAAAAGTCATCTTTCGTTGTACAGAGCTACGTCCCCGAATTCGCGGAACTCACGATGTTGCTCAGCTTCATCACGCCACTCGGCATGCTCGAACGAAACCCAACGCTTAAAGGCGAGCTAGACGATCTCGATGTCGAACGCCGCACCGTTGGTTTCTACAGCTACCCTATGAGCCAGGTGGCCGACATTCTGCTGCCCATGGCCGATCTCGTTCCGGTTGGCGACGACCAGCTTCCACACATCGAAATGACACGCGAAGTTGCTCGAAAATTCAACCGCATGTTCAAAGACATCTTCCCAGAACCCGATTCGCTGGTAGGCAGGGTTCCACGACTTTCGGGAACCGACGGCCAGGGCAAGATGAGCAAGTCGAAGGGCAACGTAATCATGCTGTCCGACGATGAAGCAACGGTCACAAAAAAGGTGCGCCGAATGTTCACCGATCCCAACCGACTTCGAGCCGATACTCCCGGAACGGTCGAAGGCAATCCGGTCTTCCAGTACCACGACGCCTTCAACCCGAACACTGAACAGATCGATGAGTTCAAAGCCCGCTACCGAAAAGGCACTATCGGCGATGTCGAGGTCAAACTTGCGCTCGCAGAAGCCCTCAACAACTTCCTAGAACCTATCCGCGAGAAGCGGGCCTACTACGAACAGCACATGGATCTGGTCGAAGACGCAATCATGAGCGGTGTGGCACGCATGCGAGTAATCGCCGCCGACACGATGGAGCGGGTACGAGACGCAATGAAAATTTCCAGCTACACAAAGAACTGGAAATAGGCGGCTAGCCGCTTTTTGAGGCGGGTAAAATCGTTCCGATATTTCACCTGATACATCAATCCAATGTCAATTCACATCAAAATAAACAAAGCCAACAATTCCTGGCGAAGTCGTAATTAACGCCTACTTATCGACTTCAATAACACCAGGAATCTTCCGACATGCCCGACTACACACCAGACCTCAATAAATTCAAAACCCTCGCCCAGACGCACAACCTGATCCCGGTCTATCGCGAAATCAGTGCCGACCTTGAGACACCCGTCTCGGCTTACTTAAAGACCGCAACCGGGTCACATTCGTTTCTCTTCGAATCTGTCGAAGGCGGCGAAAATGTAGCGCGCTACAGCATTCTGGGCACAGAGCCTTCAGAAGTGTTCACAACAGGCGCTGGAACTGAACTAGGCGAAATCGACCCGCTCGATCTGCTGCGAAATCGCATGGCTGAGGTGAAGTACGCCACTGTCGAAGGCCTGCCGAAATTCCATGGCGGCGCAGTCGGTTTTCTGTCGTACGACACAATCCGATACTTCGAACCTTCTGTTCCGCCAATCTCTGATGAAAAATCAGGGCTCGACGTTCCAGAGTCCGTGTTCATGCTCACCGACACGGTTCTCATTTTCGACCACGTCCGCCACACGATTTTCGTCGTATCTCACGCAGCGATCGAAAATGGCAACTCCGAAGCAGCCTACGAACGAGCAGCTGCAAAAATCGAAGAGGTCATCGCCCGACTCGACAAGCCAGTTCCTCCCGGAGGCGCTCGACGTAACTTCTTGCCAACTTCCGGCTTTACATCACGCGATCCAAATCTCGACTACAGCTCTGTCGGCAGCCCCGACCAGTCACCGCTCGATCACGGCGAAATCACCGGTCAGCCCTACATACCCAACATGACCCGTGAGTACTACGGCGAAGCGGTGGCAAAGTGCAAGCAGGCGATCCAAGATGGCGAAGTAATTCAGGTTGTCTTCTCGCAGCGACTTGCACGTAGAACACCTGTAAAACCGTTCGATCTATACCGCTCCCTCAGAGCTATTAACCCGTCGCCATACATGTTCTTTCTCGAACTCGACGGCTTCCAAATAGTTGGTGCTTCTCCGGAGCTTCTAACGCAGGTGATCGACGGCAGGATGGCGGTTCACCCGATCGCTGGAACCCGCCCTAGAGGCATAAACCCCGAACACGACGACGAACTTGAACGAGAACTCCTGAACGACGAAAAAGAGATCGCTGAACACGTAATGCTGCTCGATCTTGGACGTAACGACGTAGGCCGAGTTTCGAACCCGGGAAGCGTCGATGTTACCCAGAGTTTCGAGATCGAAAAGTACTCCCACGTAATGCACATCGTGTCGCACGTAACGGGTGATCTTTCGAAAAAATACGACATGTTTGACGCCATGAAAGCTGCGTTCCCAGCTGGAACCGTTTCGGGTGCCGCCAAAGTACGAGCGATGCAGCTGATCGCCGAACTCGAACCCGACAAGCGTGGACCCTACAGCGGCGCAGTTGGCTACTTCAGCTTCACCGGCAACATGGACACCGCAATTTCACTGCGAACTATGGTGATGAAAGACGGCGTTGCGTACCTGCAGGCCGGTGGTGGAATTGTTGCCGATAGCGATACACAAACCGAGTACGAAGAAACCCTCCACAAAATGGGGGCACTAATGCGAGCCATAGATCACGCGGAGGAATCAGCAGGTGTCTGACCTGATCTCAACGACCAGCCGTGAGGAATTCGAAAACGTATCGAAGCTATTCGATGTCGTACCGGTTCATGCCGTCATCGCCACGGACGAAAGCACAGTTCGACCGATCGATGCTCTAAGAAATCTGCAGCAAGCTAACGACCCCGCGTTCATCTTCGAATCGGAATCTCCAGAAGCCGGAGCGTCTCGATACGCCTACGTGTGCCCGAAAACTGAACACGTACTTCGCACCGGCAAGAACGAAACACTCGGTGATATCGATCCAATCGCCGCATTGCGGAATAAGCTCGAATCCCGAACCGTCGCCCCAATCGACGGTCTTCCAAGCTTGGTCACAGGTGCATTCGGCTACGTGGCATACGAAGCCGTCAAACACTTCGAACCGTCGGTTGGAGAACTACCTGCCGACCCAACAAATTCGCCAACATCAGCAATGATTTTGCCGCGGGAACTACTCGTATTCGACCGCGTACTCGACCAGCTGCACATCATCGTGTTCACCGGCAGTGCCGATCTATTTGAAGTCGCTACCGACCGAATCTCCGACATCCAGCAGTCGCTCGAAGTCGTGTCATCCAGCAACTCCCATTCAGCCGCCATAGAAAACCAGGCGAGCCTGCCTGCCGCCACGGAAAAACAGGCTAGCCTTTGCGAATACGCAGAGATGGTGAAAAAGGCTCGCGAAGCAATCATCGAAGGCGAACTAATCCAGGTTGTACTCGGCCAGCGAGTCGAAACCGCCACCAAAGCCGATCCGATCGACATCTACGAACAACTGTCGGCCATGAACCCGTCGCCATACATGTACATGCTCGATCTCGGCGACATGCAACTCATCGGGGCATCGCCGGAACTCATGTTGCGCACAACTGGCGACACCGCTGCGGTTCACCCAATCGCCGGCACTCGACCTCGGGGCGAAACCGCTGAAGAAGATCTACTAAACGAAGCCGAACTCCTATCAAACGAAAAGGAATCGGCTGAACACGTAATGCTCGTCGATCTCGCCAGAAACGATCTCGGACGCGTCTGCAAACCCGGTACCGTAGTCGTCAAATCGTTCAAGCAAGTCGAACGCTACTCGCACGTAATGCACCTCGTATCACGAGTCGAAGGGCGGCTAGTCGCGGATAACGA
>CAVOCL010000043.1:0-9549 GCA_963694185.1 Dehalococcoidia bacterium | reverse complement strand
ACTGTCGCTTCGGCGCTACAGGGCACGCTTGAAGAGGTGACGATTCGCCGATTGATGACCCATTATTCGGGTCTGCAAACAGAGCATCCACTTACCGATTGGAACGCACCATCGTTCGTGACTACCGAAGAGTTGCTCGAAGGGCTTGCAGATATTGAAGTTGTGATTCCGCAGGACAGCCAGTGGAAGTACTCGAATCTGGCAGTGGGCTTGTTGGGGCATTTGATCGAGCAGGTAAGCGGTATTCCGTACGAGCAATACGTGTACGAAGAAATCACCGGACCACTTGGCCTAACGAACACCCGATTCGAGCTTGATTCGAATCAGCAACAGCTCAAACCGACAGGGTATAGCCAGCCGTTGCCCGGCACTGACGATGTTCGAGAAGCTCCTTACGCTTCTCTGCGTGGGATTTCGGCGGCAGGTCAGCTGCACTCGAACGTTGAAGATCTGGCGAAGTGGATGTCGTTCCAGTTTTCATCAGGTCGTGCCAATCATCCGAGCAATGTTCTCGCCGCTTCAACGCTGGCTGAAATGCACCGACCTGTTTACATGTCGAGCGATTGGTCCAATGGTCAGGCAATTTCATGGCGGATGAACCGGCGCAACGATCTTGTTTTCCATAATCACGGTGGCGGTATTCAAGGCTTCTCATCGAACATGGTGTTCAGTGTGAAGGCCCAGACCGGGGTGATAGTACTGGCGAACCTTTGGCCGGCTCCGACGCCTTACAATTTGGCAGAAGATATCGCCGAGTTGGTGATTCGGGAATTGGGCGTTGTTGCCGAGGAGACCGAATCAAGTCTTGAGATTGTTTCCGAGACCGATGCAGCGCCGTTTGTTGGCAGGTACTGGGCCGAGCCTGGTGCTTACGCTGATGTAGTTTTTGGAGAACGGGGCTTCGGATTCGGTGATCCTGTAGGCGGTGACTATGGGTTGCATGGCCCCGCCGGTCTTCAGTCGGATCCTACAGTGAGCACGGCTAATTCGTTCCGCGTAGTTGGCGGTCGAGGTGTTGGAGAGCTGGCTGAGTTTTCCTTAAACGACAATGATGGAAAAGCCGAGTCGTTCAGGCTTGGTGGATTTCATTACAGACGAGTCGACTAATAGCGATTTCAATTTCACGAGTACGTAGAGGAATTTCACATGGCTGGAGTATTTGAGATCGCTGACGGGTTTATCGATACCGTGGCGAAGCATCATCCGCTATCGGCAACCCACATGGGCGTGCCCGGATTCGACCATCTGATGGCCGATTTTTCGCCTGAAGCCCAAGGGACGTTTCACGAGGAAACCCGGGCCGCATTGAAAGCGATGGAAGCTGCGGAACCGGCCAACGAACGAGAGCGCCTGTGCAAAGACACGTTTATCGACGAAGTGGCGTTATCGGTTGAGCAGTTCGAGTCTCGCGAGCATCTTCGCGACATGAACGTGCTGTTTTCGCCGGTGCAAAGCGTGCGATCGATTTTCGATCTCATGCCGCAGGATTCTGTTGAAGCGTGGGAGAACATCGCTTCTCGTATGGAGAAGATCGGCGAGTCGCTGGCGGGCTATCGACAGACACTCGATATCGGTCGGGCTGAGGGGCTTGTCACATCTGAACGTCAGGTCAATGGTTGCGCAGAGCAATGCGAGGTCTGGGCAGGTGAGGGAGACAATTCGCCATTTTTCGATTCGCTCGTAAATGCGTTTGCAGCTTCTGATACCAATGACGAGTCATTGAGCGCCCGTATCGAAGACGCTGCGGCATCGGCCACCGAAGCATACGACCAAATGGGCGACTATCTTCGCAATACGTATTTACCCGATGCAACGTCTATCGATGGCGTTGGGCGTGATCGCTACGCACTGTCAGCGAAAGGCTATTTGGGTGCTGAGATCGACCCCGAAGAGACCTACGATTGGGGCTGGGAACAGCTGGAGTGGGTGCGATCTGAAATGACCAAAACCGCCGAGCTGATCAAGCCAGGTGCTTCGATTGGGGAGGCTGTTGAAATACTCGAAACCGATCCCGCCAAAATGATCAAAGGCGAAGATGAGTTCCGGCAGTGGATGCAAAATCTTCAGGATAAAACGATCGAGGAGATGGACGGTGTCCACTTCGATATTCTCGATCCCGTGCGCAAGATCGAAGCGCTGATTTCACCTCCGGGTGGGGCATTGGCGATGTACTACACAGGGCCTTCCGAGGACTTCTCCCGACCGGGCAGAACGTGGTATCCAACCGGTGGCAAGACTGAATTTCCTATCTGGAGAGAAGTTTCTATCGCCTATCACGAGGGCGTTCCGGGTCATCATTTCCAGATCGCGACTAACGTGGCGATGACCGAAGAGCTGTCGAGGTTTCAGCGATTGTTAGCGGGAACTTCGGGGCATGCCGAGGGCTGGGCTCTGTATGCCGAGCGCCTGATGGGCGAGCTTGGATATTTAGAGAATCCCGACTACTACATGGGCATGCTCGATGCTCAGGCTCTACGGAGCGTTCGGGTGATTGTCGATATTGGGATGCACTTGAGCCTGAAAATCCCGAAGCATTCAGAGTTTCATCCCGGCGAAGTTTGGAACGGTGATCTTGCACTTGAGTTCATGAGTGAACGGGTGCATTTTCCTGCCGATTTCGTTGCTTCAGAAGTAGATCGATATCTTGGAATACCCGGACAGGCCATCAGCTACAAGGTTGGCGAGCGGGTTTGGCTCGAGGCACGTGAGTCGGCGAAGCAATCGGCGGGTGCTGATTTTGATCTCAAACAGTGGCACAACAAAGCGCTGAGTCTTGGGCCAATGGGTTTGGCGCAGATGAAGCGGGAACTTACTTAAGGGTGCGAGGGCTTCGACGCATTTGGTGAATCTTTCTGGGAGCCGTTAGCATCGAAGAGTTGTGGTCGCCCCAAAAGCGTACGCATGTGCTTTCGGCCCGCTTCGAAGAGGGATAATTTGCAGCTTCTGATAACAGACGACGCCCGAACCTACCTTGATGGTCGGGAAAGACCTGTTGCGCTCGACTATCTCGCCTCACTCGGCTGAGGTGGTCACGCCTCGGTATCGGTCGATACCTATGCAAAGAAAGCCAACATCTCGGCTTATCAAAAAGTTGAAGATAAAGGCGTTGAGATTCTAATCTCAAAAAACCTCGCTTCAAAAGCCGACGCTGTCCTCATCGAGCAGAAGAAATTCCTCTTTTTTAAGTGGCTATCCGTAAGAGCCCAACTCTACGGACACATGACCTGAAGCCACTAAATCACCCCGGCCGTGCGCCGGGAATCATTGAGATGCAGAACGAAAAAACGCCCGGCTCCTATTTTCAAGGAACCGGGTGTTTTGCTTGAAAAACTCGAATTGGTCATAAAAACGATTCTGCGTCGATTCCTGATGCCACTACATCCAATGCACATAAGCTTGCGGTAGACAACTCGCATGAGATGATCTGTACAAACGGCCTCGCAGGTGTTTGTGGCAGATGAATCGGAGAGATGCTTGTGGCGATAGATCGACAGAAATCTGAGCAACCGGCTTCCAATCGAATAATGAAGACCGCCGGTTCGGTGTTCCACGAACTCACTCGAACGATGTGCCCTGAGTGCAAGGACATCATAAACGGCGAAATTCACCTGACCGACGGCAAGGTTGTACTTCGAAAACGCTGTCCGAGAGGCTGCAACGATGGTAAGCAGTGGCAAGTGCTTGTATCGCCCGACATCGAGGGGTATCTCGATCAACAGCGGTGCAACAAGCCGGGCACAATTCCACTTGAGTTCAATACGGAAATCAAAGACGGTTGCCCATACGACTGCGGACTCTGCCCCGATCACAAACAGCACGCCTGCCTCGTCCTTATCGAAGTGAATACAGCATGCGATTTGGCGTGTCCGACCTGCTTCGCCAACGCTGGTCCCGGCTACAACATCACGCTGGAAGAGTGCGAAAGGATGATCGATACGTTCGTTCGCACCGAAGCCGAGCCGGAAGCGATTCAGTTTTCAGGCGGCGAGCCAACGCTTCATCCCCAGCTATTCGATTTCATGAAGCTCGCCAAGGCAAAGGGCGTTCGCCACGTAATGGTGAACACGAACGGTCTGCGTATCGTGCGTGATCCCGAATGGGCGGCTGAATTTGCGGCACTCGATCCAACCGTTTATTTCCAGTTCGACGGACTTCGAGACTCGACCTACGTGACGCTCCGGGGCGAGCCGTTGCTCGAAGAAAAGCTCAAAGTTCTCGATCGGCTAGCCGAATTTGATTTGAATACCATTCTGGTTGCGGCGATTGAACGTGATGTAAACGAGGATGAGATCCCGGCGATCATAAAGTTCGCTATCGAGCATCCAGCAGTACGGGCGGTGATGTTCCAGCCGGTGATGCATACCGGGCGCCATCTTGAATTCGATCCCATGAACCGGGTGACGATTCCTGAAGTTGTAGAGCGAATCGACGCCGGCATGGATGGCGTTTTCGTGAAGAGCGATTTCGTGCCGGTTCCGTGCTGCCATCCGTCGTGCCAATCGGTGACTTTCTCCTACATCGACGAGGACGGTGGAGTGGTTCCGCTGCCACGAATCGTTGATGTCGACGAGTATCTCGACTACATCACCAACCGAACATTCCCCGATCTTTCGGGCGAAGTTCGAGATGCGCTTGAGGGCTTGTGGTCATCTTCGGCGACACCGGGTGGGAACAAGCTGGCAGACGATTTTTGCGCTGCCTGTGCCGACCTTGGTCTTTTCAATGGTGAGTCTCGTGAAATCGCTAAACGCATCTTTTCGATATCGATCAAGGACTTCCAGGACCCCTATACGTTTGACATTAAAAAGCTGATGAAGTGCTACGTTGAAATCGCTACTCCGGACGGTCGGCTAATCCCGTTCTGCGCCTACAACAACGTGGGTTACCGGGAAGAAGTGAAAGAAGAAATGATGAAACTGCGGGCACGTGAACGATTCGCCCGAATCGATGCTGCGGCGCTGAAAAAGGGTGACAAGGGATAGTTTCGGTGGCGCATATTCCAATCGACATCGCTGATCAATCTGTGCACATACATGCCCAGCGAGAACTGGCGTTCGAGATGATCTCAGCCAAGGGAAGAACCAGTGGTTCACCTGGAGGCGGTCAGTCGAGCAGCAGAATCCTTGAGCAGGACGCGGATCGAATGCTTGTCGAGTTCAACACGCCGCTGAAGATCGGCCCGATTTCAACGACGTGGAAAACGACCGAGTGGGTGACGCCAAATGCTCCGTCTTCAATCGATTTCAATTTGGTTCCGGTAGGTGGGATTATGAGCGGGGGGGCTAAGGGAACTTGTTGATCGTTTTGAGTTTGAACAACAGGGTAACTGCACTCTGCTGACCTACAAAAGCCGGTTTGGAATTCGCTGGTCGGTAGGCGGGTGGCTACTCGACAAGGTGCTGTTCGGTCCGATCATCAAGAGTCACATGATCGAACATCTTGGCGAGGTCAAAGAGATGATCGAGAGTCGGGCTAAAAACAGCCATATTTACCCGCAATTAGACTGTGAAGAAGTCGGGTCGTAATGGCTACTTTGCCAACTGATCTCGACGAACAGCCGATCGGCGCGTGCTGCTCGATTATCTACAGCCACCCACTGGCTACCTGGCTAATTGGCGAGTCGTTCCACCCGGGCGGACTCGCTCTTACAGAAGAACTCGCTGGCCTCACCGGACTTCATGCGGGGTAGCGTTTGCTGGATGCTGGATGTGGGCGCGGTACAAGCACGGTTCATCTGGCAAAACTGACCGGATGCGACGCCGTTGGACTAACGCTTGAATCGGATGGCGTGTCGAAGGGTCGGCAACTCGCCGAAGCGTCGGGAGTCGGCGAGCAGGTGAGGTTCGTTCAAGACGATATTTTGCACATGGATACGATCTCTGGCGATTTCGATGTAGTGTTGATGGAGTGTGTGCTTTCGACGTTGGAGCAGAAACCGGAATCGTTGCGGCAGCTCTATCGAATCACGAAGCCGGGAGGGTTTATTGGTCTTACCGATGTCACGGTTTTTTTCGGAGTTGCCTGAGCAGTTGCGAGGCTCGATAGGTGCTGCTTTGTGTATGGCAGATGCTCGGAATCTTGACGAATACATGAGCCTTGTTGAAGAGGCTGGATTTCGGGTGAAGGAATTCCGGTCGGCAAAAGAAGCAGCTCAGCAACTTATCAAGAAAATTGGAGCCCGCCTGATGATCGCTGATGCTGCGATAGGACTTGGGAGCTTGAACGTAGACCATTCGCTGATCGCCAACGCCCGCAACGCACTAAAAACCGCTTCGAAGATGGTCGATGAAGAAACACTAGGTTGAGGGTGAAATCGATTGTCGGATTCGACTCTTTCGTTGCGGGTTTTTAACGTTCAAACCCACCTTCTAACTCCCTCCCTTGATAGGGAACGAGGACAAGAGGCAAGGAACCCTGCGGCCAACCATCCACCGAAGATCCCTCCACAGGAGTCGGGAAATCGTACGGGGCGGCAAAGGACACGCCCACTACTCCAGCAACCCAACCTTGCGCCAGTTACGATCCCGAAACGCCAGCTTCAACTCGGTAAATTCTCGGGCGAAATGTGTGGCTATGACGATCACGCTCAACAGCAGGCAGAGCGCTATGCAAAACGCTGGCGCTCCAGCGATGATGAAGATGGCGTTGATGGCGATTATTCCGCCTCCGAACGCCCATACCCAGATTCGGGTGACGAAGTAGATGGCAAACACAACCGGACCCGCCATCATCGACAACACGGGCGCCATCGCCAGCGATATGCCGAATATCACAGCAACACCCTTGCCGCCCTTGAACCCGATATAAGGCGACCAGTTGTGCCCGGCAGTAACGGCAATCGCCATGGCAAACAGCGTGTAGTCAGAAACACCAGCTAATCGCCCAGCGCCGACAACCAACGCACCCTTCGCAGCATCAGCAGCCAGCACCAACAATCCCGATCTCAGCCCCAACGTGCGAACGGCATTAACCGTCCCAACGTTCCCGTTTCCATGCTCGCGAATATCGACCCCACGCTGAAGTCGGGCTCCTAAATACGCAGCAGGAATCCCACCGATCAAATACGAAACGGCAGTGAGTAGGGCAGCGAATATTAGTTCATATGGCATTGGCTATTTGATGCTCAAACAATCCATATCGTTGCGCCGCAATAATCCGAACAAGCAGCATTACACTCAAAGAAAACCCGCCACTGGCGGCTAAACCTCGATGGACATTAACTCTTCGGCGTAGATGGCCTGGCCGTTGTAGACCTCTCGAATATCACCGAGTCCCTTTTCGAGCGGACCGTGCTTGGCGATATTGGCACCCATGTGAACAAGAATCAGCTTCTTCACGCCGGCCGCCTCTGCCATTTGCGCCGCACCTGTTGTTCCGCACTGACCCGGCGACTCGCCATCGGCGTCCATTAGTTCCTGATCGTCCCAGCACATGCACACCAACACATCGGCGTCCTTGGCCAGATCGATAACCGACTGACACGGCTGCGTATCGCCGGTGAACACAACCGACTTGCCCGACTGCGTTTCGATGCGGTAGGCCAGCGAATCTAAATAAGGTTGAACGTGCTCGGCGCGCGCAGATGTAACTTCAAATTTATTGGCAGTGTGCACGGTTCCAACGCCAACATCACGCGCCAGAACCTTTGGAGCACGCCGTGGAAGCACGCCACCTCGGTTTACATAAACCTTCTGTGAAAGCGGGTGGTAAATGCGTGCCTTCCAGTCGTGCGAGAAAATACCGTTTTCGCCAATCACGCCCTCGGTGATCTTCTCGGTAAGCGTTGGGCCAAACACCTGAAGCTGGTTTTCCTTGCCGATCGACTGGTCGAAGCGAGTAAGCAGGAAGCACGGGTAGTCGATATCGTGATCGAAGTGGTGGTGCGTAAAGAAAATGTAGTCGATATCGAGCGGCCAGAGTCCGGCCTTAACCAGCTTGTGGGTAGTTGCAGGACCGCAATCGATCATGATTTTCTCGCCCTCGATTTCGAGAACGTACGCCGATCCGAACCGGGTGGGAGTGGGCGTGGGTGTACCTGCGCCGATGATGTAGAGCCTTGCCATTCGATTAGTGCCTCCCAGTTCCGATCGCCAATTCAGATGTCGAATTACCAGCTGCTGCGTCGGCGGATGATTCTGTCGCAAAGCATATTCCTGCCCCACTGCGAGCACTTCGAGCTGACAACACGAGTATTCCCGATTCCCTCACGGGATTACAAAATCGACGAAAAACCGCCGAAACTCGTATAAACCGCCAACAGGAAAGAACTAACCGGTACCGGATAGGATGCCGCTCGTTCGAGATAAACGAACGAACTAGTAAGTCACGGTGTCCGCTGTGACAGATGGAGGCGTAACGATGCTCTATTTCAAATCTTGCCTGCGATGCAAAGACGGAACCGTTCAACTTGGCGCTGACAATTTCGGATCGTTCCTGGCTTGCCTAACATGTGGCTACACGATCAACTCTCGCTCGATCCGTTCGAACGGATCTATCGAGCAGCCTGAAACTCTTGAAGAAGACGTTGTAATGGCTCCGCAGCTTGAGCCAGTTGCAGTGGTTGATGAGACGGATGAACCCGATTTTGAGCCCGATTTCGACGAGCTCGAAGAGCTGGAAACAGTAGCGCAGCAAGCGACTGCTATTTAGTTTCGCGAGTTCGACTCTCTCCACTTCGGTCTAGAAATAGGTGCGGCGCGAAGGCCTAACTCATCCGCTCAATCAGATCTAGCTTCAGATCGTCCGTCGTCGAATCGAACCATTCGATAACTTCTCGGTGCAGAGGAATGCCGTCCCGTTCGCGGACGATAGTCTCCTCGTGTTCAGGCAAACCTGCGTAATAGACGCGGTCGTGGCCCGGAGCAGGTGGCGTCTCGACCAGATAAGTCAGAAACTCATCCATCGAGCTTTTGAACTCGGCAACGTCCCGGAATGCATCGATGCTGTATGCCGCAACGAACTGCGAACCGTTGCCCGGTGGGGTACTTACGCCGAACAGTCCAGCCGAGAGAATTCCCGAGAAAACCTGCCCAATAACCGCCATGCCGTAGCCTTTATGCGATCCAAGCTCACGGGTCGAACCCCACGGCAGAAGTCGAACACCATCTGGAACCGGACGCTCTTCCATTATTGGAGTTCCTTCTTCATCGGCCATCAGGCCGGGTAGAAGAGGTGCGCCAGTTCGCCTGAGCAGCTGAATTTTGTTGGCTGCGACTGACGATGAAGAAATATCCAACACAAACGGTGGCATCTTGTCGGCCGGAACCGCCCATGCGTGCGGCACAGCGCCTACACGTGGCTCGGCTCCATACGTAGGAACCATCACCGCTCCGCCGCCCGTGATCGCATAGCCGATCATGTCGTGCGGCATCGCCCGCATTGCGTGGTAGGCCATCATCCCGGCGTGGTTGCTGTTGTGGATGGTCACGGCACCAATGCCGACTTTTTTGGCCTTCTCGATAGCGAGGTCCATCGCTTTCGGAACCATCACCAGACCGTGCGCTTTATCAGCGTCGATAGTCGCTACGGCTGATGTTTCGTGTGTGATCT
>CAVOCL010000042.1:0-9557 GCA_963694185.1 Dehalococcoidia bacterium | reverse complement strand
TCGCAGGCGGCGAACTTGAAGGCGCCTGGGAAACCAAAGCAAATGGCAATGGCCTTGGAACGATCGGTATTTTTCGATTATCTGGAAGATCTAGGCAAGCTTCAGGCTCGGCCGAACCGTGGACCGCAATTCTGAAAATTGTTGATGTAGAGAAAGAGCACACTGGGCTTCGAGAGTATGAGTTGGCGCAATCCTCAGATTTCCAATCCATTAGTGAGGGGCTTCCTCCTGCAAAGTGCTTTGGCACGCAAGAGCGAAGCGACGCTGAACGATGGATATGGACGGAAGATCTTGCAGGTGGGGTCCAACCACCGTGGACGTTGGATCAGTACTTGTACGTGGCCCGGGATGTGGGCGTATTCCACGGGCGATCACTTCTTGAAATGCCAGCAGGTGATTGGGACTATTTGGGAATTTACGGTGCGGTCATGAGAGGGCCATTCTTTTTGGCAGCTCTCGATAATTTGGAAAACACCGCATCTCATGAGTTGAGCGGTCAGATATTCGGAACCACGAGCGTCGATGCAATCAAATCGGTCTTCGCCGAGTTCAATGAAGTGGGTAGAGCACTTCGAAACATCACGACTGTCTTCGCCCACAACGATTGCCACGCTGACAATCTTTATCCAATCGAAACTGATGGTGTTTTGACAGAATCCGTTGCCATCGACTGGGCCACCGCGGGACTGGGGCCAATAGGTGAGGACGTTGGAAATCTCTCGGGTGTCGGGGCTCTATGGTTTTCTATTGATGTGGATGATTTCGAGGGTTACGAAAAAGCGATCTTTGACCGATACATCGAGGGCGCAGAGAGTGTCGCTGGCAGTATAAATATCGATCATGCTCGAACGGGTTATCTTGCAGGACTTGGTTATTGGGGTCTCGCAAAAATGATGAACCGCGCTTATGCCGGATCAACGATTCCGCAAGCGGTAAACCGATGGCGTAGTTTGACCGGGATGTCTGAGTACGAGGTCGCTCGAAAATGGGGAGTGCTAACTGACAAGCTATATCCCTACGCAATCGAGTGCGTTGAGCGCCTCGGGGTTTGACCGTAACTATGTGGCGGCACCGATGCCGACGACTTGATCTCGCTCCCTACAGCTCCCCGATAATCGCCCTCGAAATCACCAAACGCTGAATCTCAGAAGTGCCTTCGTAGATCTCTGTCACCCGCTGATCACGATAAATCCGTTCAACAGCCGACGGCTTGAAATACCCAACTCCGCCATGAATCTGCAACGCCTTGCTGGCGATACGACCCGCCGCCTCCGATGCGTACAGCTTCGCCATCGCCGACTCTGTGCCATGAGGCAGTCCAGCGTCGTACAGAGCAGCGGCGCGATACGTAAGCAACCGAGCGGCATCCAGTTCAACCGCCATATCGGCAAGCATGAACTGAATCGCCTGCCGAGTAGCCAGAACCTTGCCAAACGTCACCCGTTGCTTCGAATACGAAAGCGCTGCGTCTAAAGCACCCTTCGCCAATCCCAAACACTGCGCGGCGATCATGATCCGGCTCGAATCGAGAATTTTGAGAGCCAACTTGTAGCCCTCACCCTCTTCGCCTAAACGATTCGACACCGGAATTCGGCAGTTGTCGAAAACCAATTCCGCTGTCGCACAGCCCTTCATGCCCATCTTGCCGTGCTGTTCGTTAATGGTGAATCCCGGCGTACCCCGCTCCACAACAACCGCCGTCACTCCACGGTGACCCGCCGACTTATCGTGATTCGTGAACACCGAGAAAACGTCGGCCTCGCCAGCGTTCGTAATAAACAGCTTCGATCCGTTCAGCACATATTCGTCGCCGTCCCGGGTAAGCGACGTCTCAAGCGCCAGCGCATCCGATCCTGTGCCCGGTTCGGTTAGCGCAAATGCAGCGATCTTCTCGCCAGTTGCCAGCGAAGGCAGCCAGCGTTGGCGCTGTTCTTCCGATCCGCCGTGGCGAATAGTCTGCGATCCCAGCGAAACGTGTGTAATCAGCACAGTGCTGGTCGATCCACACGCCGCAGCAATCTCTTCCACCGCCACCATGAAATCCTGATACTCGCCGCCCGAACCGCCGTACTCCTCTGGAATCGTCATGCCAGTCAGCCCAAGCTCGGCGAGACCCCGGAACTGGTCCATAGGGAACTCGGCTTTTTCGTCGACATCGTCGGCGAGGGGTGCCAGTTTTTCGGCAGCAAACTCCCGCATCGTGGTCGCCAACATAGTTTGCTGTTCGTTGTAGAACGGCTGCATCTTTAGTTATTCCTGAGTTCGTAGTGAATCGCCAACGCCAAGTATCGTGCCACAGGGCTCTCGATTTTGCGCGTGGTAACGATACACCGACTCAGGCCATTTCGATCATCCCGGCTGTGCCATTCGTTTTTCTAGATCAGAGAGGGATAAGGTTAGACTTTGCGCCAGAAATCGCCCGTGCTGCAGCATCGAAATTTCGATTGGGCGAACGCGACCTGCGATCGGATTTAGACTTTGCGAATACTTGGTATCGACCCTGGACTCACCAGCACAGGCTACGGTTTGATCGAGATCGTCGATCGTAAGTTCAAAGCCATCGAAGGCGGAGTAGTTCGAACCAAGTCGACAGAACCGATGGAGAAGCGACTGTTCTCCATCTATAAGGTGATCCGCGACGTGATTAAGGAATTCAGTCCCGACGCCGTGGCGGTAGAAGATCTTCACTCACGATTCGCAAAAACGGCCCTGTTGCTAGGCCATGCGAGAGGCGTTGCTGTAATGGCGGCAGGAGAGGCCGGACTTCCCGTTTTCCACTACCAGCCAACCCGTGCGAAGAACCTGGTCACTGGATCGGGTAGGGCAGATAAAGAACAGATCAAGCAAGCGGTAGCTGCCCATCTAGGAACACCCGACGCTGCGAAAAACGAACACGTAGCCGATGCGTTTTCAATTGCCATCGCCCATGCGATCATGTCAGAAAGCACAGCGCTCGAAGCGATAGAAGCCGCAAAGTAATCTCGACGACAAATGATTAGCTACATCACCGGAACCATACGAAGCCTCACCCGCGAACCTGGGCGCGCCATCATCATCGCAGGTGGCGTCGGCTACGAAGTCAGCCTGCCGACCTATGTGTACCAGTCGCTTGCAAATGACGGAATTGGCGAAGGGGCGCAGGTCGAACTTGAAATCTACTACCACGTCACCGATCGCCAGCCGAAGCCGATGCTCGTTGGCTTTAGGCACCCGAGCGAAAAACGATTCTTCGAACAGTTGATTCAGGTTGAAGGGATAGGCCCGGCGAAAGCGGCTGCGGCACTCGTGTTCCCTGTATCGACGATTGCTTCGGCTATCGAAAACGAGGATCTCGGTTCGCTTCAGAAACTACCGGGTATCGGCAGCAGGGCGGCGCAGAAGATCGTCGCAACGTTGCGCGGTAAAGTAGCCGCAACCGCGTTGCTGCAAGACGCTGGTATTTCGGAGCAGGGTCAAACGAGCCCGCCGCCGTCTGATGCACGTACGGAAGCGATCGAGGCATTGGTCACTCTCGGCTATCGCCCGACCGAAGCGCAGGATAAAGTCGATGACGTGATCAGGCACTCGCCAGAAGTGGCGGACGACCTGCAGGATTTGATGCGAGAGATATTCAAAGCACAGGCGTCGAAACAGGACTAGTTCTGCTTCGTTTGCCGTCTGGCACGACACCGATGAATCAACGGAGCGAGTGAGTGGCTTCTGGGCCCGACGAAAATGGACGAGAACGGATAGTTCAGGCGAGCAAACCCGCCGATGAATCCGAAATTCTTGCCGGTGACAAGGCGCTGGAAGAGCGCGCTGAAAAAGTGGATTCACAGACCGACGGCTTCGAAGAAGTTCAGGCCAGAGATCTACGACCACGTCGATTCCAGGATTACGTTGGGCAGCGAGCCGTTGTCGACAGTATTTCGATTGCCGTAATGGCTTCCAAGAAGCGCGGCGACACGCTGGATCACGCGTTGTTCCACGGCCCTCCCGGTCTCGGCAAAACGACCATCGCCCACATCATTGCCCGCGAGCTTGATTCAATGCTCGTGCACACTTCTGGACCGGCGTTAGAACGACCCGCAGATGTCGTCGGCCTACTTTCTAATCTCAAAAAGGGCGACGTTCTTTTTATCGATGAAATCCACCGTCTGTCGCACGCTGTAGAGGAGTATCTCTACTCGGCGATGGAAGATTTCCGTGTCGACTTCATGACCGGATCAGGTGCCTTCGCCAAGAGCATCAACCTACCGCTTCAGCCGTTCACGCTGATCGGTTCGACCACACGTGCCGGAATGCTGAGCGCACCGCTTCGCGAACGATTCGGTCTCGCCTATCATCTCGAATTCTACTCCACCGAAGAGCTTGCTCAGGTTGTAACCCGATCAGCAGGAATTCTCGAAGTCGATATCAATAACGACGGTGCGATTGAGATCGCCAAGCGATCACGAGGAACACCAAGAATTTCGAACCGACTGCTTCGCAGAGTAAGAGACTTCGCCGAGGTAAGAAACTCTGGAACGATAAACAGCAAGGTAGCCGCCGAAGCGATGGAGATCGAAGGCGTCGACGCACTCGGCTTGGACCGACTCGACCGTCTGTATCTAACGACGCTGTCCAAGAACTATCAGGGTGGCCCAGCTGGAATTCACGCACTGGCGGCAACGATCAACGAAGATCAGCAGACGCTCGAAGACGTTGTGGAACCGTTCCTACTAAAGATCGGCTTCATAATCCGAACCCCACAGGGACGCCGCACCACACCAGAAGGCTTCGAACACATAGGCCTGCCACCACGCCTAGACGGCCCAGCAGGCCAAGGTACGCTGCTCTAGGGCTAGATGGCCTCGGATTTTCCTTTCCCGAGCGAAGTCCTCGAAGCCGAGGGACCTGGTGCTAGGGACGCGAATGACTGTTGGCCGGAATGAACGTTAAATCCGCCGAGATCCCTCCACGCCGCCCAGCTCATCCCGATGCAAATCGGGGCTCGGGTCGGGAAAGAGCCGTAACCCTAAGTAGACGTACCCTCAGCCGCCCTAGTCGCCTCGGCAATCAGCTCATCCGGAATGTCATCGAACGAAGCGTAGTTCATCGAATACAGCCGTGAATACAGACCACCCATCTCCATCAACTCATCGTGATTACCCTGCTCGATAATCTCACCGTCCTGAAGAACGAGAATCCTGTCGGCACCTCGAATCGTCGCAAGCCGGTGAGCGATCACCATACCCGTGCGACCCTCCATCAACCGTGCCAGCGCCTGCTGAATCAACATCTCCGTATAGGAGTCGATACTCGCCGTCGCCTCATCTAGCACCAGAATCTTTGCATCGGCAACAATAGCCCGAGCAAATGAAAGCAACTGGCGTTGACCCAGTGAAAGGTTCCCACCACGCTGCTCAAGCTCGGTCTCATAGCCCTCAGACAGGTTCATGATGAACTCGTGCGCACCAACAGCCTGAGCCGCCGCAATCACATCCTCACGAGTTGCTGAATCCTTGTTGTACTTGATGTTTTCGAAAATATTGCCTGAGAACAGGAACGGCTCCTGAAGCACCATCGAAACGTGCCTACCGAGCGAATCCTGCGTGACGTCTCGCACATCATGCCCACCAACCTTCACCGAGCCTTCCCAAATATCGTAGAAGCGGTGAACCAGAGCCGTCGTTGAAGTCTTGCCCGAACCCGTTGGCCCAACAAGCGCCACAGTTTCTCCGGGTTTTACCTTGAAGTTGATGTCCTTCAAAATCGGCTGATTCGGGAAATACCCAAACGTTACGTTTTCGAACGAAATCGATCCGTCGATTTCTTCAGGGTCAATAGCATTCGGCTTATCTGCAATATCTACCGGCACATCGATCACTTCGAAAATTCGTTCACCCGAAGCCATAGCCCGTTGAAGCACGTTGTAGTGCATCGTCAGCGAACGAATCGGGTCGAAGAAGCGTTGCACAAACAGCACAAACGCCACCATGACTCCGACTTCGATCGTGCCACCAAGCACGAAGAACCCACCCATGATCACGATTATCGCCATCGCGGCACCCGTAAGAGTGTCGACGATAGGAAGCATCATCACACCGAACTTGGAAGCCTTGTTCGCAGCCTTCAAGTTATCGGAAGCACGAATATCGAACAGATCGTAGTTCACGTCTTCGCGTGACATACCCTGAACCGCTCGCACACCGCTAATGTTCTCGGCAAGTGCACCACTAACTATCGAAGAAGTGATGCGTGCCCGAAGGAACGATTTTCGTGCGTACGGCAGCCAGATAATTCGAATAATGAACAGGGTTGGAACAACTGCGAGAGTCATTAGCCCCAATCGCCAGTCGAGCCAAACCATTGCGCCAATAATTCCGATCAGCAACACGAAGTCACCAATCGCAAATACTGCGGTTTGCAGGAATTCTTGAAGCGCTGCTACGTCACCCTGCAAGCGTGACATCAGCTTGCCGATTTCGGTCTTGTCCATGAACGAAAGCGATATTCGCTGCAGGTGCGCGTACATGGCCCGCCGCATATCGATCAGGATGCGTTCAGCAACCCTCCCGACAATCAGTTCTTGAAGGTAGTTAGAAACGAAATTGAATCCAACAGCCACAAGAAAAATAATCACCATCATCCCGAGTTTTGAACGATCCATATTGCCATCTAGTAGCGCGTTGTCGTACACCTCTCGCACGATCAGCGGAATGGCGATCGATGAAGCACTAAACACGAGCACCGCCGTGATAGCTATCCACAACAGAGCCTTGTACTTCGCAACATACTTGATGAAACGCCCTACAACCTGGCCACTAAACGTCTCGCCAAAAACTTCCTCATCTTGGGTCGGACCCAGTTTGATTGAAGCCTTAGGCGGGATTTCGTGACTGCGATCGTGAGTCTCTCTGGTTGCCATTACGAGACCCCTCCTTCGCTGCCAGCAACGGGTGGATTGCCTTCATTAGGCCGTATCTGCAGTTCGTACAAATCGTTGTATTGCCCGCCCTGTGTAAGCAACTCTGCGTGCGAACCCCGCTCAACTATTTCACCATGCTCAATGAAAAGAATTTCATCGGCGTGCATCAGCGAACTGAGTCGGTGAGAGATGATGATCGTCGCCCGGTCCTTGGTGAGATCGGTGAGGGCGGCACGAATGCGTTGTTCGGTCGCCGCGTCGATAGCCGCTGTCGAATCATCAAAGACGATGAGCTGAGGCTTGAGCATGATCGAACGTGCAATCGATAGACGCTGGCGTTGACCACCAGAAAGCGATACGCCACGTTCGCCAACCATCGTGTCGTAACCACCTGGCAAACGCTCGATGTAGTCACCCAGCTGAGCATATTGTGACGCCAACTCAACACGATCATCAGGTGCCCATGGATCACCATAAGCAACGTTGTGTTCCACTGAAGCTGTAAACAGGAACGTATCCTGCTCCACCACTCCAACCGCTTTTCTTAGCGAGTCTAATGTGATGTCACGAAGATCCTGACCATCAATGGTTATGTAGCCTTCGATAGGGTCATAAAAACGTGGAACCAAATGAGCGATAGTCGATTTACCACTACCAGGAGGCCCGACTAATCCAACGGTGTGCCCCGGCTCTACCTTGAACGATATGCCTTTCAAAGTGGGTTCACCTTCATAGCCGAAACTAACGTTGTGAAATTCCAGGGTTCCGTTAGTTATTTCGAGATCTTTGGCATCGGGCTTATCCTGAATCTCGGGATCGAGATCGAGAACCTGGAACAGCCGACCGCCAGTTGCCGATCCACGAGCGAATCCGTTGACCAGCATTCCGATCTGCCGAACGGGCTGCAATAAAATACTCATGAAGGCTAGGAACTGCGTGAGTTCGCCGAGCGTGAACTCGCCAGCGATAACTTTCAGCCCGCCTACCCACAGCACACCCGCCATCGCCAGCATAAATGCAACGCCCATAAGCGAAATGTTCGATGCCCGGATACCAACCTGTGTATTGGCCAACAGCAGCGTTTCGTTCGAAGCTTCGTCGAACTTCTTCATCTCGTGATCCTGTGATGCAAACGCCCGAACCACTCTTATGCCGCCAAGGTTTTCGTCCATCACCTTAGTCAGAGCCGATAGCCGTTCCTGCAACTGGTACCAGTTCGATCGTAGCTTCAGCCTTGCTGCTGTAGCGCGCCACGCAACAAACGGCACAAAGCTAAGGCTAATTAGGCCAAGCTGTAGGTCCTGACTCAGCATCAGGTACATACCAGTGCCGATCAAAATCACGAGGAACACAGTACGAAGCAGCGCCGTTTGCACAAACATCCGAACACCCTCGACATCGATAATGCCGCGGGTAATCAAGTCGCCTGTGTGCACGCCTGCGTGGTAGCTAAATGACAATCGCTGTAACTTTTCGTAGTACAGCATGCGAAGTTCATAGCCGATATTCTGGCCAATCGATTCGCCCATGTAGTTCTGAAACATCGCTGCGACTCCACGGCCGACCGAAGCAATGAACAGGAACACCGCGATGACTATCAGCGATGTTTTTGCGGGATTCGAACCTTCACCAAATATGTCTGTCATCGAGTCGATGGCCGACACCACGACTCCATTTGCGATCTCAACGCTATTGGCATCAAGACTTCTTGATGCATCAACTGCGCTGCCAATGAGAATGGGAATCACAAGTTGAAATGCAGATGCAACGAATATTGCGACAAACCCGAAGAACAGTCGCCATTTGTAATGCAGCGACATACGCGTAATGCGCATGAACACGCCTACAGAACTACTGCCTTCGACAGGTCGAGATGACGCGCCGGCAGCTTTTCCTACTGGTGCAACATGGCTGGTAGCCGTAACGATTCCTCCATGGTTATTCCCGCAGCGAACAAGCATCGCGCAGGTCAAGGCTCTGTGCGCATGGTTTCGATCACGAATTTCTGTAAGCTTCGATCTAATTCGCGATTCGCGCTAAACTCGTCGAATCCTGAACTACTTGTCCCAATCGATTCGGGCTATCCTCATAATTGCTCGCCCATCGAGCCGTTTTAAAATGGGGCACGAACCTAATCCATGACCGTTTCCGATCCCGATAACATATTAGCCGGTGCGTTTGCCGACCTTAAGTCAGGCAAAGTATCCGACTCAGCCTCGGAGCCTACGGAATCAAAGAGTTCGATTCGAAACGATTTTTCAGTTCGGATTGCTTCTCTTGAAGATTCTGCGATGCTCGAAAGCATCGAGCGCGAGGCCTTCCCCGGTATGACCCCCGTTACGCGAATTGAGCGCGATCTCACCCGAGAGAACGGCCTCTGTCTAGCTGCCATCAGAGACTGTGACCCAAACGAACGCGATCTCGGGCCTCGATTCGCCATAGCCACGCAATCCGAAAAAGAAGACGACAGCTTTACGGCGAAGGTAAAGCGGAATGTCGATCGATATCTTCTCGACTACGTAAGCAAACCCAAGCTACCGTCCGACTACATCGCAGGGTTCGTAGGTCTTTGGTTCGTGCTCGACGAGGCCCATGTCGTGATCATTGGAATTCGTGAGAAAGACCGTCGGCGTGGTATCGGCGAACAGCTACTTATAAGTGCGCTGGA
>CAVOCL010000041.1:0-9588 GCA_963694185.1 Dehalococcoidia bacterium | reverse complement strand
AAACGGCCAGTCGATATGGCTCGATTCGATCAGCCGAGACATGCTCCGCTCAGGCGAACTTCAGAAGTTCATCGATCTTGGAGTCACCGGGGTCACATCGAATCCATCGATCTTCGACAAGGCCGTTTCCGAGAGTGATATCTACGACGAATCGTTGCTTGAATACGCCAAAGACGGTGCCAGCCGCGAAACAATATTCGAGCGTCTGGCGGTTGATGACATACGCGACGCCGCCGACGTACTTCGCCCTGTCTATGACAGCGCCAGCATGCGTGACGGCTACGTGTCGATCGAGGTTTCGCCAACTCTGGCGAACGATACCGAGGGCACGATTACAGAAGCCCGACGACTCTGGGCCGCAATCGATCGTCCAAACGTAATGATCAAAGTTCCCGGCACGCCCGCCGGAGTCCCAGCGATCAAGACGCTTATCTCAGAAGGCATCAACGTCAACGTTACGCTGCTATTCGCATTCAGTGCATATGAAGCGGCGGCTACCGCCTACATCGAGGGACTTTCCGAATTCGCCCAAAGCGCACGGGACATTCCGGCCGCTGTGGCATCGGTGGCTTCGTTCTTCGTTAGCAGAGTCGATACGTCTGTCGACAACGCCCTGCCCGACGGCCACGAGCTTCGAGGCAAGATCGGCACAGCGAACGCGAAGGTCGCTTACGCCAGGTTCAACGAGTTATTTGATCGCAAGCTTGGTGGCGGCGGATCGTTCTTCCCGCTCCACACAACCGGAGCGCAGGTGCAACGTCCGCTGTGGGCATCGACCGGCGTGAAGAATCCCGACTACCCCGACACGTTGTATGTCGATGGGTTGATGGGTCCGGACACTGTGAACACTGTTCCCGAGGCGACATTGAGTGCCTACAGCGATCACGGAAACCCGGGCACTGATCTGCTTGGTGGGCTGGATGAGGCACGTTCGCAGATGGCAGCGCTTGCTGAGGCAGGTGTTTCGATCGATGCCATTACCGACGATCTTCTTGAGGCCGGCGTGAAGGCGTTTGCCGACTCTTACGAATCGCTGCTCGGCAGAATCGACTCGAAGTTGAAAGTTTTGAGTTCGTAAGCAGGTAACTGACGAAACCCTGGAAGCGATCGGAATCCCGGAGAAGCACAACATTGGCCAATCAGACCGATACGGTGACTGAGTTTCTTCGGCGACTTGTGGATGATTCGTTTGCTTCCCGTTTGTGGCGGCGTGACGCTAGCCTATGGCCGGAACCGTCGCCGGGTGGCGATCCGCCTGAGCGAACGCTCGGTTGGCTCGATCTGCCAATGCGTTTGTCGAAGCTTGGTGAGCAATTTGCAGGTCTGTACAGCCAGTTGCTTGCCGATGGGTTTACCGATGTCGTTGTACTCGGCATGGGTGGTAGCAGCATGACTCCGCTGACTCTGAAGGGCCTATTTGCGGGCGATCCAGACCACTCTTCAGAAATCCGCCTCCATGCGTTAGATACGGTGAACCCAACTACGGTGCGAGATATCACCAAGAGCCTCGATCTCGATACGACACTGTTCTTTGTGTCGAGCAAGTCAGGGACAACCGTAGAGCCGTTAAGTCTTGAAGCGCATTTTCGGACGACGATGTCGAACGGCGCTGGCGAGTCGGCCAATCCCCGCAATTTCATCGCCCTCACCGATCCCGGGACACCGCTTTCGGAAAGGGCACGTGCTGGCGAATTCGGAACGTGGATATCAACACCCGAGGATGTTGGCGGAAGGTTCTCGGCGCTAAGTGCGTTTGGCATGATGCCGGTTGCGGCTACTGGGATAAATATTCGAAGCTTTGCGGAATCGGCTGCTCGAATGGTGCAAAGTACTCAATCAGATGCGCCATCAAATCCAGGATTACTTCTGGCGGCGTTTCTTGCGGCGAACGCACTTGCTGGAAGAGACAAGGTCACGCTCGTAACTGGTGCTGAATATTCGTCTCTAGGTATGTGGGTTGACCAACTTCTTGCTGAATCGACAGGCAAGAACGGCAAGGGCCTTATTCCGATTACAGGAGAGCCCTGGCTGGATGCCGATGACTATGGAGATGATCGTCAGTTCGTAGTGCACTACCCAGATAACGGCGATAAAGGGTTGAGCGACTTCGTTACGAAACTTCAAGAAGCTGGATTCCCCGTGATGATGATCCAGCCGGAAGGCCGCGACAAACACGATATTGCTGGCGAGTTCTTCAGATGGCAGTTCGCCACCGCAGCCGCTTCGAGCTTGATGGGCATCTATCCGTTCGACCAGCCGGATGTCGAAGCTGCCAAGGTGAAATCTAGAGAACTGCTAACAAATTTGGCTTCTGACTTCGAAACGAACGATCTAACAAAATCGTTGGAAACACTCACCGAATCTCAACCTCCCCGTTATGTAGCAGTAACCGCTTTTCTCCCAGAATCATCTGAACTAGCAGATGCGTTTTCGAAATTGCGAAGAGCGATCTCTGAAAAAACGGGAATGGCAACGACTTTCGGATACGGACCTCGGTATCTTCACTCGACGGGGCAGCTCTACAAAGGGGGGCCACAGAACGCTTTGGTTCTGGGATTCGTATCAGGGAAACACGATGATCTTCCCGTGCCGGGTAAGGGCTACACATTTGGTCAACTGACCGCAGCCCAAGCCGGCGGTGATTTTATGGTTATGGCAGAAGGCGGACAAACGGTTTTCCCAATCGAACTCGGAGACGACTTGATTGGGGAACTCGAAGCCGCTACGCAGGATCTAATCGGATAGAACGGCCACCAGCTGGAGACCTTCATATGACTAGCCCGGCAAACAATACAAACCCACTCTTTTTTGCCACACTCGATGATCGGGTCGACATTTGCACTGAAATACTCGCTGTTACCGGTGTTCCGACCGCGGCTGATCGTGAGCAGGCAGCGAATCTCAAACGTGTCGTATTCGATGCCATGACGACTGCCGTTGAAAACGGGCTTGCAAAATCGAGCCTAGCTCTGTGGGCCGATAGCGATATTGGCGAATCGGTGCTGCTACGAGCCAAAGCGATGTCTATGACCACTGCATCTTCGCCTGGCAGCAGTGCTCACTCGCTCGAAAAGCTTAACGTCGACTACACCGGTGTTCAGCTGACGTACAACCCTGATGGTCCAGAAGTAGGCCGCAAAGAACTTCTGCAACGCCTGAAGGTTGTTTCCGACAAAGCCAGACTCGAACACATACCTCTGCTGATCGAACTGGACTGCATACCAACCACAACACAAACTGAGATGTACGGAAGCACTTCCGATGCTCGGGCAATGTTGCTTCTTACGGCAATTCAGCAGCTTCAGGATGCTGGAGTAGCTCCGTCGATATGGGCATTCGAACCGGCCGAAGATGATGTGTTCACGGCGGCCGTGGTCGCTCAGGCGCACCTCGATGGCAGCTACAACAAAGTGCTGCTTGTAGTTTCCGGTGAACTCGCTGCTGGCCAAGTCGGTGGGAGCCTCAAATCAGAGGAAACTCGTGTCGTTCGCCTCGCAGCCCTCACGCATGGAATCGATGGCGTGCTCATCGGGCCCGGAGCCTACTATCGTCATCTGGTCCAATTCAACGAAGGTATTATCGAGCGAAATGAAGCGGTTGCCACCATTGCATCCCACTTTGAAGAAATCAGCGGGATTTTCGAAAAATCGCGAACCGCTTCAGAGGTTCTATAACACTCGATAATGTCGGATCAGACCGTTAGCAATAGCCGGATTAGCGCGTTCATTTTCGACCTCGATGGAACGCTTGTTGAAACTGAAAAGCTGAAGGCTCGCTCATACGCGAACGTCGTTGGAGGGCTTACGGGTGCCAACTCCCCGGATCACCGTGCCATCTCACTCTACGAACGCATCGTAGGTTCTACCGATGAGATGGTATGCCGCCAGATGATCGACGAGTTCGGCATCGCTGAAGCACTCGAACCTGTCGATGGCGAACTATGGAAGCATCTGCACCAGATTCGAATGGATGAGTACCGCGAAAACGACGGACTGCCCGAGCATCTGTTGGAAAATGTTTACCAACACAATATCGATCTGCTGCGCCAGCAAAAGGCAATGGGCCGGACAGTTTCGGTAGCCACATCATCGTTCAGCGACGAAGCCAAACGCGTGCTCGATGCGCTCGGGTTGCGCGTGCTTCTGGACGACATTGTTGGGCGAGAATTCGTCAAAAACCCGAAGCCCGACCCTGAGATATATCTGCGGGCCATGGCCCGACTCGGCGTAGAGCCTGAGCAGGTCATCATCATCGAAGACTCACCGATTGGCACGCAGGCAGCGATGGCATCGGGAGCAGCGTGGATATGCGTTAGCACCCCATTTTCTCGTCTCGCAGTTGAGACAACTTCATGGCTCGATGAGCAGTGGGTGGTCCACGATCCAGCTACACTCAGTGAAACTGTTGAACGCAGAATCGAATCGATAGATCAGACCTGATCGGCCACACACACAAAAACGGGCCGATCCCAGTGTTGTGGAGCATTTGCCAAAATGAAACTCGGGATGATTGGCCTTGGCCGCATGGGCGGCAACATGACGGAACGTCTACTGAACGATGGACATGAAGTAGTCGTATTCGATCCAGACTCTTCAGCGGTGGCATCACTAGCCGACAAAGGCGCTTCGGCTGCCGGATCGCTCTCTGATGTAGTTAGCCAGCTTGAAGCACCCCGCACTGTTTGGGTGATGGTCCCTTCGGGCGATATCACTGAGAAGACCGTGATCGATCTCGTGGAGTCAGTTGATGCTGGCGATACGCTGATCGACGGCGGAAATTCGAACTACAAAGAGTCACAACGCCGCGCCGAGCTTGCAGCCGAGAGCAACATCGACTTCCTTGACTCGGGTACCAGTGGAGGTGTGTGGGGACTCGCCAACGGCTACTGCCTGACAGTTGGCGGAAGCCGTGAAGCCTACGACCGCAACCGACCTATTTTCAAGACGCTTGCCCCGGACGATTCGAACGGCAATCTTTATGTCGGTCCAAGCGGTTCGGGTCACTACACAAAGATGATTCACAACGGTATCGAGTACGGCCTCATGCAGGCATACGCCGAGGGCTTTGAGCTACTCGCAGCCAAAGAAGATTTCAACTTAGACCTGGGCGCTATTGCCGAGAACTGGACCCGCGGCAGTGTGATCCGTTCGTGGCTTCTTGACCTCACGGTCGACGAGTTGGAGAAAGACCCCAAGCTCGAGAACCTCAGTTCGTATGTTGAGGACTCCGGTGAAGGCCGTTGGACCGTTGATGCGTCTGTCGAACTTGCCGTTCCCGCTCCAGTTATTACCGCAGCCCTTCAAATGCGCTTCCGTTCGAGGCAGGACAATCCGCTAGGCGGTAAGATGCTGGCAGCAATGCGTAACGGATTTGGTGGCCACGCTGTGAAGAAAGCCACTGATTAAGGAGGCCCAGAATGCCAGAAGAAAAGTATCCACCTCCCCCGCACTACCCTCTGGTTAATACCCAAATGATGACGGCGAGAGAGCTTCGTGAAACTCTAGAAGACCTCTGGGATTGGGTGCACGAAGCCGAAATGGCGCACGAAAATGTCGCACCGGACGATCAGCTAATTTTGGAAGTTCGACAGCAGATGGGGGTCATCATTTCAGAGCGTGTCGAACGTCACTCAGAAGAAATTGGGCGCTCAGCCGAGTAGCTTCGAGTAAAGCTTGGACTGACGTTCTCGAGCCTCACCGTAAATCTGCGTATTCTCGGTGTTAGGTTCATACGTTTCGGCGATCTGTGCGGGGTAGGTATCGAGGCTGTCCCATACTCCGAGTGCGTTTAGCACCAGAATCGCTGTACCGCGGCTTGTGTCTTGTTGTTCCGCTGATACTCCGACCGGGACGCCCAGCACGTCTGCCATTGTTTGGAGCAACCACGGTAAGTTTTGGATCGCGCCACCACTGGCGATCATTTGGTATCCCGACTTCACGCCTGGCAAAAGCAGATCGGCAACAAGTGCGAATCGATACGCCACCGATTCGAGCATTGCCTGAAGTATTTCGATTGGGGTTGTTGAGATCCGCACACCTTCCAACACGCCGGTCGCCGATGTTGACCAGCCGGTTGCCCGTTCGCCTGCAATAAACGGCAGCACGTTGATTCCGTGTTGTGCTGGCTGCAGCTTCTCAAGCTCAGCGTTGAGCTGTTCGATTGGCGGCAATTTGAGATTATCGAGCGCCCACTGAACGACGTTTCCACCTTCGGAAAACGATCCCCCAAGCAGCGTGCGGTTTTCACCAAGTCGATATGCCCAGAGTCCGTTGGGAACCTCTGGCGCGGGCCCTTCGCTCAGCACTCGCATGGCTCCGGTGGTGCCAACTGTCAGGGCGACTTTTGTTTCATCAACGCAGCCGGTTCCGATATTCACTGCTGCTCCATCGCCGACCGATAGCAGAAACGGTAGATCGGCAAGTGCAGGCCAGCGCTTTGCAAATTCTGGTGACAGGCCGCGTTCTGGATCACTCCATGACGCAAGCTCAGGAAGATTCTCCTTGCCAATACCCAGTCGCCCAAGTAGGCCCTGATCCCAACTCATTTCATGGCGGTTTAGCAGTCCACTCCACGACGATACACAGTAGCTTGCTTTGACGTCGCTTCGACCAAACCATTTCGAGAATATGTAAGTTGAGACATCGACGTATTTGTTGATTTTGTCGGCTAGCTCGGGTTGAGTTCGCTTTAGCCATCTGATTCGCCCCGGCAGGTACGAGGTGTGCTGCATCACGCCGGTTCGATCGTAGACGAGCGAGACGTTCAGCTCGTTACGCAGCCGGTCGACATCGGGCCCAGATCGGGTGTCGGCGTAGGTGTAAACGGGTGTGATCGCCATGCCGGTGGCATCGATCCCAAGCACGGTGCTTGCCATGCAGTCGAAGCCGACACCAATGATTTCCCTTGCCAGGCCACCAGCTTTGCTCAGAACCGAATCGATAGCTGCTTCAGTGGCGCGCCGAATCTGATCGGCGTCTTCTTCGGATGTACCGTCGGAAGCTACCGTTTGAGCATGGGGAACTGTCGCCTCGACGCCCGAAACGCTGCGTGCATGCGAATCGAATAAACCGGCCTTCACAGAAGAACTGCCGATGTCGACCGCTAATACGTACGGCGATTCGCAATCACTCAATGCTGTAACCGTTCCATGTGACACACGTTGGTCAATCTCAACAATTAGGAAACTAGATATTTTTCGACTAACGACTGATCGATTTCGATACCCAAACCAGGTTTATCGCTTGGCGCAAAGAAGCCATCGGTCGGTCCGTATTCTTCAGCCGTTATGGCATTTTTGTACCGGTTCGCGTGGTGGCTGTGTTCCATGATCATGAAGTTGGAACACGAAGCTGAATACTCGACCGTTGAAGCAACCGAAAGAATTCCTCCGCCGCCAACGTGAGGTGCAACCGGAATATTGTAGGTGTCGGCAATCGTTCCGATTCGGTGACCTTCAGTGATGCCTGTGCGAGCAATATCGTGCATTACGATATCGTAGGCGCGCCGCTCGAATGCCTCTCGCATTTCATAGCGAGTACGGCTCCACTCACCGATCGCCACTGCCATATCGAGTGCCTCTGAAAGTGCCACAGCACCCGGAATATCTTCCGGGACAATCGGCGATTCCAGCCATGTGAAATCGAGTTTTTCGAGTGCACGGCCAAGCTTGATAGCGCTTGAAACCGACTGACGCATGTGGACGTCGCACATAAGCATGATCTTTGGGCCGACTCGCTTACGTACGGCACTGGCGATTTCGGCAACGCCTTCGGCATCGAGCAGCAGGTGAAGCTTTAGCGCCTGGTAGCCGTAACCAACGTGTTCTTCCGCTTCGTCCGCAACTGTCTCGGGGTCCGTTCCGCCAATACCAGCGTAGAGCTTGATCTTGTCTCGATAGCGCCCGCCGGCCAGCTTGTGCACCGGCTTCCCCGTGGCCTTGCCTACGATGTCCCACAAAGCAATATCGGTGCCGCCGATGGCATCGATATAGAAACCTGTTGGGTGGCCCCGCTCGCGCATGGCACCGTAATTACGAGTCCAGATCGCTTCGATATCGAAAGGATCTCGCCCCATGATGAGCGGTCGAACGAGATCCTCGATGATCGTCTGTGTTGTGCGCGGTGAAACCGGCGACTGAGCCTCGCCCCAGCCAACGATGCCGGTATCGGTTTCAATCTTAATAACGGTTGTTTCGTGGTGCTTCGAATAGATCGAAGTGAACGCCGTTTTATCGATGAAGTAATCGCCGTAGTCGATCACCGCAGGTCGGTCTTTACCTTCGTCCGCATCGTCACGGGTAATCCGAATTGGGAACGCGGTTATTTCTTTAATCTTCAACGGGAAAGAGTGCCTTTCAAACTAATTTCTTGCGGCGATCCTCGAAATGCAGACTAGTCTGTTTGCATTTTTTCCGGGATCATCATCTCGAAAAATTCTATGTAGTTACTGATCACGTGCTCACGAATCTGGGCACCGAAAACTGATGCATCTGGTACGGACCGGTCACCTTCGCGATAAGGCGAATCAATTGTCGCATCCGTCCACTGCATGTACACACGGTTGGTGTCGCCTGGTAGCGTGCCACCGTTGAAGTAGATCGTGACTTTTGATCGCTGACCGGCAGCGGTGTAGGCATCACCTTGCTGCTGCATCAGACTCGCAACTTTGCGGGCTATTCCGGGTTTCACGTCATACACACGTCGAATGAGATACATAGTTGTCTCCTAAAATTCTAGGATATATTGCTCTTAGCCGCAGCATCTAACACGCGACTTTGAGACTGAACTCCGACAAAGTACATCTTGAACCGGCTCCGAGTAAATGGTCGCAAACAAGTTTCACTCGATTTTCACGCCGATCCGACGGTTTTCGGAGATATGATTACGAAGTTGTCGCCAAACAATTACTGAACGAAGATTATTTCGTTCGACTGGAGCAGTGGATGAAGATCGGCGCCCCGAGGGAGTCAGATCCCAATGAGCACCGCGTGGCTTTAGTGCCAGAGACCGTTGAGCGTCTCGTCAAAGCGGGTCATGAGATATTTATCGAGGAAGACGCAGGCACCGACGCCGGCTTCCCCGATTCTGCCTATGCTGAAGCAGGTGCAAAAACAGCCTCAGCCAGTGAAATCGCCGGATCTGTAGATATATTTGTCCACGTCCAGCCACCTACCTCAGATGAGGTGAGTGCGCTCAAAAAAGGCAGCATCGTTGTGAGCACACTCAATGCTCGCACCAACCCGACAGGTGTTGCGGCACTTGCTGCAGCCGGTGCTACAGCCCTTGCCATGGAGCTGGTTCCACGAATCGCCCGGGCGCAACGCATGGACGTTCTATCGTCACAAGCGTCTATCGCCGGTTACAAGGCAGCGCTGCTTGCGGCCAACTCGCTCGGCAAATATTTTCCAATGATGATGACCGCCGCTGGAACAATTCCACCGGCCAAAATTCTCGTACTTGGAGCCGGTGTTGCCGGACTTCAAGCAATCGCTACTGCTCGCCGATTGGGCGCAGTTGTTGAAGCGTTCGACGTGCGAGCCGCTGCTGGTGAGCAGGTTGAGAGTCTCGGTGCGAAGTTCATCCAGCCTCC
>CAVOCL010000040.1:0-9652 GCA_963694185.1 Dehalococcoidia bacterium | reverse complement strand
AAGACCGACTCGCTTCACGGCGTTCCAGTTCAGCTCACCGGTCGCATCACAAGAATGTCGGACGGACGTTTTGAAGACACTGGAGTGGTGCACGCAGGTTGGCGATACTTCGATGGTGGGACCACTGTGGTGTTAGAAACTGAGGAAGGTCCCACTGTGACTCTGGTGACAACGCGAGTTGGCAACATGAGCAGGGAACAGTTCTATTCGCTCGGCTACCGCCCTGACGACTTCGATATCGTCGTTGCAAAAGGGGTCGTTTCGCCCCGCCCTGCCTACCAGCCGATCGCGTATGAAATGATCACTGTGAACACGCCGGGTGCGACATCGGCTGATATGTCGTCATTTGACTACAGGCACGTGCGAAAGTCGCTGTATCCGCTGGATCTGAACGCGCAGTACGTTCACGAATAAAAACGTTTGGCGACGCCCCAAGCCCACTCCACCGCCGAAGATCCCGCCATAGGAGTCGGGAAAGGAAACGATTCGTAGCTGTCATTGCGAGGAGTCTGCCCTGAGGCGACGTGGCAATAACCGTCTTTGAGCAACGCTGTGTCCCATCAAGACCACATCGAGCATTGGCACGTCGTGGCCTCATATGACAGATCGTCGGGGATGTTCACTGATTGCCACGTCGTTCCTCCTCGCAATGACAGGTGACGGCTGCATCCCATGCCCATCACACCGCCGAAGGTCCCTCCACAGGGGTCGGGAAATCGGAAACTGCGCTAAACGACGATAACTAGCTTCGTGCCTCGATGATGTCGGCTATTGGTCCCCAGCCGTCCATCCACTCCTCAGTGCTCACGTACTCGTACATCCTGACAACCTCGTCGCCAGTGAACTTTGTTCGCCAGTCGATTTTTCTTGGAGACTTGCCATCGATCGTCAGTTGAATGCGGTCGCCCAGCTCAATCCGATACTCAACGTCCCGGTACAGGTGCTGAGCCTGCTGCTTGTCGACTCCGACATCTCTGACCGAAAACGTGTGCTTTGACTCTCGATCAAACGCCAACCGCAGTCGAGTTAAGTCCATTTCGAAATCGCTTGTTCGGAACCAGGTTTCCATGTCCGTACGACCGAATATGAACGGCAACCGAAAATCGGGATCCGAAATCAGCCACTCGTCCCGGGTCAAACTCAGCTTCAGCCCGGTAACACCGGCTCCCGTATGACGGATGCTGAGCGACTGAACGATGCCGTCCTTGAAGTGAGTCACGTCGAGCGAATTCTCGCCAAATCCCCACTCCTGCTCACGCCAAACGCTAGAAGCCACGCCATCTTTTAGGACAATCTTGTGATTGAGATTCCTAAATTCATCGTCCTCAATCACCTGCCTGATATCCAGTGACCCTCGCTGAATTCTCGAAGCTTCAGTGTTGCGAACCGGGAGCGAGGCGCGGTCGTAGTATTGATCAAAAATTGTTTCGACGGACATATATGTATCGGGATCTAGGAACTTGTAGGCGTGACGTAAAAAGCGAACCTGAGCGATTTTACTCGCAGGTTCACCGGACTGCCAGAAGAGAATACGCCCGCAACCATCAGATCAGATTGCGGTACCAGTCCTGCCCCTGCTTAAACAGATCGACAACCTCTTTGCGTTGGCCGTCCGTGTAGAAGCGTCCTTTGGTTTTCACCCAGTTGATTCCTTCGCCAATTCGATCGTTGAAATACGTCGCCGACTCAACGCTGGCTTCAGACTGCTGCCCCGTGCCAGTAACGTAAACCGGGCTTGTATGCGCCCAGATCGGCTGGTTGAACGAATCACGTTTGCCCGAGCCCAGTCGGGCTGCTATCCAACCGTCGGCATCGGCGGTTATCTCGGCCTCAAGATGTCCGATCGTTACTCCTTCAGCAAAATCCCGACGTTCAACAACGTTGCCGTTGAACAAAATCTCAACTCGCTGAACCGCGTAGTGCGAATTCCAGTTGGCGTGAACCGGAATAACCGTGCCCTTTTCAACTTCGAGAGTCTCGCCCGGCTCCAGCCCGCCAGCCATCATGAATAGTGCAGGACCGTTCGTGATGAACGTCCGGCCATTCCGCACTCCATCGAGCCACGGCTCGTACGCAAAATCGCCATTGGTTTGCGAATAAACCCTGTTCGCCGAACTAACAAACCAGTCGGAGCCCGTAGAAACCGGCATTTTTATTCCGGTGTTCAGCATGTGGTACCAGTAGAGATATTCGATATCGCTCCAGAACGGATCGAACAGATTCATTGCGTGAACCTTGCCGAGCGCCGCCGCCACCGGGGCTTCCATGCCCTGCCCGTTGTGACACCAGATGACGAGCCCGCCTTGGTCGTTCGCCTGATCACAGGCGTAGCTGAGCGGTGGGTAGTCGGGATCGAACTGATCAACGATTAACCCACGGCTGAGCGGATCGACCTGGTTATGAATATTGAGCAGCATCACGTGGCCGTAGCCGATCTTGAACGGCTCCGATGGATCGTGGTTGTGACGGGTTTCCTCGCCGCTCTGTACGTGATGATGAGTATCCGTGAATTCAGTAAGTAATCCCGGCGGGTATTTGTTCGTGGCGTAATCGAGATCCCATCGCTTGAGTATCGATACCGCGGTCATGCGCAGGTCTTCGACTCGCGAGTCGTACTTCAATCGACGGTCAGGGTTTGTTTCTTTCTCGTCGTAGTGAATATGGGTGTTGCCTGGGTGCCATCCACGTTCTGGCAGATCGGCCCAGCGTTCAAGCTGGATATCGACCGATGAATCAGCTGATCCATCGACTTCGATCACTCCTTCCCACGGAGTGAACTCGGTGCCGCGTTCGACCAGCACTCGGTGATAGCCGCGGGTGGTTTCGAACGAAAACTGACCATCGCTGTAGAAGAACGGCTCGCCTGATCCGACTTTCCACATAGCGTCGGCAGGAGCCACGTTCTCACCAGTTGGCAAAAGCACCTGAACGCGGGCTTGAACGATTTCACCCGTGGCGGCATCGCGAATTTCGCCGATGATCTTCGGCATTGTGGTGGTCTCCGAACTTAGTATTGCAGCGGTCTAGCCTCGCTAGTCGTGCTACGTTAGCCGTCTCACGAAAAATCAGCAACATGCTCAGGGTTCAAACTCTGGGAGGAGATACTGCATGGGAACGAACTGGCAGGGTGTGAACGACGCTGTGGATGACGTGGTTCAGGGTCCAATTCCACCACGAGTGGACGCTTCGATGGGTCCTGGGATGATGCACATCGAGGTCGACAAAGTTGTTGCCGAAATGGGGCCAGCGCCGTGGTCGAAACTGCTCATTGAGGACGAGCGGAATCTGGGCACGTTAATTGCTTCAATGCCGGGTCAGGGTAATCACGCTCACTGGCACAGCAACTTCGACGAGTGGTGGGCTGTGATGGCTGGCAAGCTTCGGTGGGAACTTACTGGCGGCAAGATTATTCACGCCAAGAAGGGCGATATCGTTTGGATTCCTCGTGGCACGGTTCATCACATCGTGACCGAGGGCGATGAGATGAGTTTGCGGTTTGCGGTTGCGATGCCGCCTGCGGTTCACGTGTGGCAGGAAGAGTGCGAGAACTGCGACGTAACGTGGGAGAAGCGAGAGCCGTAGGCCACTGCATTGTCATTGCGAGGAGGGACGACGTGGCAATAACCGCGATGGAGCAACGCAGCGTTCGATTGTGGGCGTACTGAACATTGGCACGATTCGTCCGGAAATGTCAGGTAGCAGAGGATGTTCGCTGATTGTCACGTCGTTCCTCCTCGCAATGACAGCTAACGGCTACGCCCCGGCAGCTCTGGCTATAACCACGGCGATACCGGCAACTCCGCAATAAACGATGAACGGCCTAAACGAACCGTTGCGCAGAAGCTTCATCAGCCCAGCGATCACGAAGTAGGCCGTGACACCCGAAATAACTGCGCCAATTGCGGCAGCGCCCCAATCGGCGTCGCTGTTACCACTAAGCGCATCGATAGCCACCAACAAGCCCGCGCCAGCAATGGCCGGGGTGGCCAACAGCATCGAAAATCTGGCAGCAGCCTCGCGGGTCATGCCCAGTGCGAGACCCGCAACCATCGTAATTCCCGAACGAGAAATGCCGGGGAATACCGCAAAAACTTGAAATACACCGATGGTCGCTGCGTCGGCCAGTTTCACGCTCGAAAGCGATCGCACTCGCCTGCCAAGTAGCTCACCGATTAACAACGCTACTGCAGTGCCAATGAGCAGCCACCCAACCGATTCAGGTGTGCGGAAATTTGCTTCAACGCTGTCTTTTAGCAGTAGACCGCCAATCGCCAGCGGCACGGTGCCAACTACGATCAGAAGCGCCAACGTTCGAGCTCTCACGCCCCCATCGGCATCGTCAACTTCCACGAGTTGGTTTGATGCGAGGCCGGTCAACAGCTGCATCCATTCCCGCCTGAAGTAAATCAGCACGGCAACCAATGTGCCAACGTGAACGGCGGTGTCGAAAACGATTCCCTGATCGGGCCAGTTGAAAAGCCACGACCCAAGAATCAGATGCCCACTGCTGCTGATCGGTAGAAATTCGGTTACGCCCTGCACAACTGCAAGGACTATCACCTGCATAAACGACATAAGTTCTTGAAGTTTGAACTTATGAAAAAACTCACGCTAGGTATTCACACAACGGCTATCCAGCTTGTTAACCTTCACCCGTCGTTCAAAAACTACACGGACGACCATATATTTCACACTTAAACTTCCTGAGACTCAAGATGGCATCCGCACCGGTTATCACCCGAATCGAAACCCTTCGAAACCCTGAATACCCGATGATTATCTGGGCGAGAATTTACAGCTCAGACGGCTTCGTGGGGCTGGGAGAAACATCGTTCTCGCCAGACGCCATCGAAGCCTACATTCACAACGATATCGCTACGTATCTGATCGGCAAGAACCCAGATCAACTCGATCTCCATTGGGACACTTTGGCACGAAGGATGAAGGTGGACCGGGGTCGAAGCGTCGACGCATCTTCTGTCTCAGCGATCGATATGGCACTTTGGGATTTGTACGCCAAGCGCAATAATCAGCCGCTGTACCAGGTGCTTGGTGGACTGGCCCGAGAAAAGATCAGGGTTTACAACACATGTGCTGGCTACTCATACGGAGTGAAGACTCCACAAAGCTGGATCCCGGGCCAAATCGACTATAGGCCAGAACAGCCGTACGAGGACTATCAGGCTTTCATGACCGATGCTGGTGAGTTAGCCGACAGCCTGATGTCGGAAGGATTTACGGCCATGAAGATCTGGCCATTCGACAAGTATTCGATCGAATCCAACGGTCAGTTCATCCATGCCACAGATCTTGAAGAAGGCACAGAGCCGTTCAGGAAGATTCGAGAAAAAGTCGGCAACAAGATGGACGTGATGGTCGAAATGCACAGTCTGTGGAATCTTTCTTCAGCTAAGCGCATTGCGAAATCGGTAGAGCCAACCAGTCCGTTCTGGTTCGAAGACCCGGTTCCTATGGACAACATCGACACGCTGGCCGAATTTAGAAGGTCGACCGATATCGCGACTACAGCAAGTGAGACCGTGGCGACGCGCTGGGCGTTCCGAGAGATGTTCGAAAAGCAGGCGATGACCATCTGCATGCTCGATATTTCGTGGGTCGGCGGCATTTCCGAGGCTAAGCGAATCGCCAGCATGGCGCACGCCTACCACATGCCTGTAGCACCTCATGATTGCGTGGGACCGGTGACGCTGATGTTTAGCGTGCACCTGTCATTGAACGTTCCGAATGCGCTCATTCAGGAGACCGTTCGGGCGTACAACGCCACGTGGTACAAGGATATCGTCGACAATCTGCCGAGAATCGAGAACGGCTACGCGTATCCGCCCGAGGGTGTTGGGGCGGGAACTGATCTGCTGGATAGTTTCCTGAACGACCCTGCAACAACGGTTGTTGCCACTGATCTATAGAGGCTCCCCTGTGTACTCCTCTCCCCTTATCCCTTCTCCATGAGGGAGAAGGTTGGGTTGAGGGGGCATGCCAACGTTGGACATTTACAGTCGAACGGCCCAGCCCAGCACCCGCATTCCCCCTCACCTAACTCCTCTCCCTCATGGATAGGACTTTATGAAACGGACATAGCGCAGTCACAGGCCCTGCAGCCCACTCAGCAGCACAGCGCAGTCACAGCCGCCCAGCCGCCGAAGATCCCTCCACAGGGGTTGGGAAATAGGAAGCGCTGTCGCGAATAATCGCCAGTGCCGTTCAACGCATAACCTGTAGCATCGCTCCAGCCGATCGCAGATCACCCACCGACCGCAGGAGAGTACATGCCGCTCGACAAACACAGCGCAGCTAATAAGGCGAATTGGAACGACAGGGTTCCTATTCACTGGGGCTCGGATGATTACGCCATTCAGAAATTCATCGACGATCCCAAGTACATCAGCGATGTGATTCAGTTCGATCTCGATAACGATGAACTGGGCGATGTTTCTGGAAAGTCGCTGCTACATCTGCAGTGTCACATCGGTCACGACACCCTGAGTTTGGCTCGGCTGGGTGCCGAAGTGACTGGTCTAGATTTTTCAGAACCAGCTATCGAGGCGTGCAAGAAGCTGAGTCAGGATTCGGGGACTCCGGGAGAGTTCGTAGTAGCAGATGTATACGACTCACCAAACGTCCTGCCGAATCGCCAATTCGATGTTGTCTACACCGGTGTTGGTGCAATCTGCTGGCTCGATGACATAAACAGGTGGGCGAAAGTGGTCGCCGGTTTCCTCAAGCCCGGGGGGACTTTCTACATCCTCGAAGGACACCCGGTGATGTGGTCAATTTCGCAAGACGAACATGGCGATCAGATCGTTCTCGATTGGCCGTACTTCGAGTCAGCCGGCCCGCAGGGTTATGAAGAAGACACGAGCTATGCGGGTGAAGGGAAGATAAGCCACCCACAGGCGTTCAACACCCCACATGGGCTTGGCGAAACGATTAACGCTCTTCTACAAGCTGGGTTAGTTCTCGAATTCGTGCACGAACACAAAGTCGCTAACTGGCAGGGCCTTCCGATGATGGTCAAATCGGATGTGGGTCGAGGCCTCTGGAAAATGCCAGATGGCAAGGAAGATTTCTTGCCCCTGATGCATTCGATAAAAGCGCACAAGCCGGAATAATCGCCGAACTTCGCCCCGAACATCGTACTCTCGCGCTACACTACCGCCGAAAGCCGATTTCGCATTCGAGTAAGTAAACGAGAGACACATGCCGCACAAAGTCGCAGATCCAATCTTCCAGTTCAACGCTCCTGGCCCTAAGCCAAACGGACTTCAGGCTGCCGACGATGGTTTGTGGATCATCGATCAGGGTGACGACCACGTCTACAAGGTCGACTGGGCTTCGGGTGAAGTGCTTGTCGACCTGCCGACTGACACGGAAAAGTCGAGCGGTATCACGATTGGTGGCGGCTACATTTGGGTTGCGTCGACCTACAGCTGCGAGATCTACCAGCTTGATATGGACACCGGAAAAACCGTTGAGGTTTACCCGTCACCGGGCGCAGGCATCAACGCCACGCGCGAACATCTCGATGCTGAAGCCGGACGCAAATCTGAGCCAACCGGCGACCACGGACTCGAGTGGAAAGACGGCAACTTGTACGTCGCTTCACCTCCTTCGCAGTTCGTACACGTAATCGACACTTCGAATTTCCAGGAAATTCATCGCATGAAAGCCCCCGGCTTCCGAGTGCACGGCTTGGCTTGGGCCGAAGAAGAAGGCCACGTTTGGATTGCTGACACCGCGTTTGGCGTGATCAGTCGACACCGTCTTGAAGACGGACGTTGCTACGACGCTTTCAGGGTGCTCGATCCGATTCAGGTGCACGGCATGACAATTAAAGACAACCGGCTGTGGTACGCCGACGACCGTGGCCCAATCGGCTTTTTGGACGTCGGAATGGAACCGACGTTTTAGAGCACCGTTGCGGTTTTCACGGTCTATCCTTGATTGCCGAACATTGATTGAAAAGAATGATTGAAATCGGCGATCCCGATTTCAATCCAAATGCCTGAGAAAGTCCCAACCTCGCTATGACAAAAGTTCTCGTAACTGGAGCGACCGGCCGCGCCGGTGGATACATCGTTAAAGACCTGCTCGATCACGACTACGAAGTGGTCGGTATCGATAAGAACATGCCCGCCGGCACCCGTGAGAATCGAATACCCGGGTATACGTTCAAAGCTGTAGATGTAACCGATTTCGGCCAAGTCGTATCGGCAATGAAAGGCTGCGACGCCGTCATTCACATGGCAGCGATTACGAATCCAGTCGTTGCTCCGGAAAGCGAAGTCTTCAGGGTCAACATGATGGCCAACTGGAACGTTCTCGAAGCCGCTGAAATTCACGGTGCAAGCAAGATCGTTCTGGCATCATCGGTCAACGCAATTGGCGCAGTATTTTCGAAGGGCATCACACCGCGGGCCTACTTCCCGATCGACGAAGAACACCCGACTCTGGCCGAAGACGCCTATTCTCAGGGCAAGTGGCTCGGCGAGCAGATGGCCGATGCGTTCGTGCGTCGCCGTCCCGGCGGAGTGCAGATCGCTTCGATGCGTTTTCATGGACTGTGGGATCGAGAGCGTCAGGCCGCTGTAAACGCCGCACCCGAGCGGCACGGTGCCTACACAACCAACGCCATGCACTTTTGGGGATGGACAGATTTCACCGAAGCAGCCCGCGCCTGCGTACTGGCTATTGAGGTTAAGTTTGGTGGGCACGAGGCTTTCTTCCTGAACGGGAACGACACCTCTGCTGATGAGCCGACTGAAGAGTTGATCAGGAAGGTCTACCCCGAAGCCGAAATTCGAACTCCAATGCCCGGCAATGCAACTGCAATATCTGTCGAGAAAGCAAAACGCGTTCTCGGATGGCAGCTAAAAGTAACGTGGCGTGATGCGTAAACGAGTTCGCCTATTTCTCACTCTGCGTTAGACTTTCTGATCGTCCGACGTTTCTTTGTACCTACCAAACTCGCACTAAATCAAACAGAGTCTATTTAGTTGACCTCACCATCCCATCCCGTTCCGAAGCACCGAGCAGCCCGAAAAGTTCTCACAGTTCTGGGCCCCATCGAGCCAGCTAAAGTCGGAATCACAACTACTCACGAGCATCTTTTGATCGACTTCGGAGTCGTGTTCACGGAGCCGAAAACAGCTTCTGACCGCAAGCTCATGGACGAAGAGGTATCGCTCGAGAATCTTGGTTGGGTTCGATACAACTGGTCGAGCAATCGTGACAACTTGCGACTTCTCGATGAAGACGTTGCAGCGTGGGAAGCGCAGCAGTATTTCAATGCTGGCGGCAGCACGATCGTCGACGTGACGTCGGTCGGGCTATCTCGTGACCCAATGGCGCTGGTGCGTATCTCTCGCCAGACCGGACTGAACGTTGTGATGGGCGCCGGAAACTACGTTCACTCGACGCACGCACCCGAACTCGATGATCTGACAGTAGAGCAAATCGCTGGCCAGATCATCCATGATATTGATCAAGGTGTTGCAGACACAGGAATTCGTTCAGGAATCATTGGTGAAATCGGCTGCTCGTGGCCATGGCACGATTCCGAGAAAAAAGTTCTCGAAGCAGCCGTTATCGCCCAGCGCGAAACAGGTGCTCCCCTGCTGATTCACCCGGGCCG
>CAVOCL010000039.1:0-9696 GCA_963694185.1 Dehalococcoidia bacterium | reverse complement strand
TGACGACCGTCGCAAGATGATGGCAGCCGATCTTGAAGCGGTCGAGCGTGGCGGGCGTCATTGGTGGATGATCGAACTCAATGACGAGCTTGTGGGCACGATCGACATTCACCAAATTTCGAAATACCCACGCGCCGGCCTAGTCGGCTACTGGTTAGGCGAGAAATTCACCGGCAAAGGCATCATGACCGACAGCCTACGAGCCGTACTCAACTGGGCGTTTACCGAGCACAATTTCCTAAGAATCGAAATTCAGATGGCCATAGAAAATCGGGCCAGTTCGGCAGTGCCCGAACGGCTCGGGATTCGACGAGAGGCGATATTCCGTCAGTCAAACATCATCAATGGTGCGATTCAAGACATGGCAGGCTACGCTGTGTTTGCCGACAACTGGCCACCGAAGCCACCAGAGCCTGCGCTGCCAGCCCGAGAAGTCCGTGTCGATGACGAAATTCTGCTTCGCCAAGACATCGAAACCGACCGCGACGACATGTGGAAAGCCCTCGGCGCTGGCCGAGACTATGTAAGCAAGTACCTGCCCTGGATGTCGGCCTACAACGTTGAAGACGACCACGCCCGCGGCTACAACACCCGTCGCAACGAACGAGATAACTTCGATGGCTCGGGCCACTACATCATCGAATACAAAGGTGAATTCGCGGGAACGGTTGGGTTCGGCAGCCACAATCGCAACAACGGCGCTGAAATCGGTTACTGGCTGCGGCAGGATCTGCAAGGTCGCGGAATAATGACCCGCTCTGTAGAAGCCGTAATCACCATGCTCATCGTTGACGTCGGCATACACCGAGTAACGATCAGAGCCGCCACTTCCAACCTGCCATCACGCGGCATCCCCGAACGACTCGGATTCCACTACGAAGGCACCATGCGAGGAGCCAGCTACGTGAACAACGAGTACATGGACCTCGAAATCTACTCCATGATCGACCATGAATGGCGAGCCCGCTCGAAGAACGCGTAGGCTCACCTACTTCGCACACCACTCACAAGCATCGGTCCGAGCACTGCCACCGTAATTGCAATCGAAAGATTCAATCTCGCCAGCATGATCATGCGTCGACGAGCAACAACTAGAAACTGCCAGATAGGCAAACTGACATCCAGAAATTCTGGCACTGCCGGCAGAAAACCTGGAACTGCCGGTTAGCCACCGATGTAATACATTTCGACCTTGTCGCCGCCACCGTCTGGTGAGCCAGCCTTGAACTCGGTGTCCTTGGAACGAAGCTCCGAATAGCGATCCGTACGACCGCCCCAAACCTTCGCAATAATTCCCGCTAGCTCTTCGTCACTAACACCGTCTCGCATCGGTGTCTTCAAATCGACCCCGCCTGTTGCGAATAAACACGTAACCAGCTTGCCATCGGTCGACAATCGAGCCCTTGAGCAGTTGCCACAGAACGGCTCCGATACCGAAGAAATAACTCCGATTTCGCCGTCGCCATCGGCATAGCGATATCGGGAAGCCACCTCACCTTGATAGTTAGCGTCGATCGGCTCCAACGGGAACTCGTCGCCGATCATCTCGATAACTTCTTTAGAAGTCACCACCTGCGAAAGCTCCCAGCCGTTCTTCGTTCCAACATCCATGAACTCGATGAAGCGAACGGTTGCGCCGGTGCCTTTGAAATATCGAGCCGTATCGACCAGCGTGTGATCGTTGACTCCCCGCTGAACCACCACGTTGATCTTGATCGGCGAAAATCCAAGCTCGGTTGCAACCTTGATTCCTTCAAGAGTGTTTTCCGGACCCTGCGGTCGACCCGACATTTTCTTGAAAATGTCGGCGTCAATCGAATCAAGCGAAATCGTGAGGCGGGTTAGCCCTGCGTCCTTTAATGCTTGAGCATTCTTGGCCAGCAGATACCCGTTAGTCGTCATCGCAATATCGTCGATACCGTCGATCGCCGACAATTTGGATATCAAATCAGGCAAGTTCGCACGCACAAGCGGCTCACCACCTGTAATGCGCAATTTAGAAACACCGGCCGCAGCGAAAACCCGCGCAAGCCGTTCGATCTCCTCGAAAGTAAGGATGTGAGGACGAGGAAGAAACTCGTACTTCTCGCCAAATATCTCTGCCGGCATGCAGTAGGTACAGCGGAAGTTACAACGGTCGGTCACCGATATACGCAGATCGCGCACAGGACGACCGAGCTTGTCGGTTATTCCTTTAAGAGAAGAAAAATCAGATGTTTGAGTCATAAATGTCGAACGAGCCAGTTTATCGAGTCACTCATCTAATAATACCGCCAGAACCGCTTATATTCTCCCAGCGTGTGTGAATCTTTTATGTGAGCGACTTCAAAGTGCCAATCAAACCCCGTAGTGCGGAGCCACGATGGCTAATCGCATCTTTTTCTTCGCCCGTTAGCTGAGCAGTCGTCTTTGCATGGCCTGCCAGCCAGAACACGGGGTCGTACCCGAAACCGTTCTCACCAATCGGCTCGTGCATAATCGCACCTTCAATCACGCCTTCACTTGTAGCAAGCCCATCAGGCACTTCATCACCAACAAGCGCAAGAACAGCAACGAACCTTGCCGTGCGTTCCCAACCGGGTAAATGCTTCATCTTGTCGAGAACCAGTTGAACGCGACCCTCATCATCAAGACCATCACCACCATATCGAGCCGAATGCACACCGGGCTCTCCGTTAAGCGCGTCCACAACTAAGCCTGAATCGTCAGCGAGGGTCAGTTCACCTGAAGCCTCTGCGTATGCCCGAGCCTTCAGTACAGCATTCTCTTCGAAGGTTGAACCGGTCTCTTCGACCTCGATATCGATTCCCAGATCATCGAGCCCGACAACCTCAAAAGGCATGTCGGAAAGCATCCGTGAGAACTCTCGAACCTTGCCAGAGTTGCGGGTCGCCACAAGCAATTTCTTAGTCATAAATACAAACCTACCCCCTATGCGCGAGTTCCGGGGAATCGAAGTGATCGAAAAACCCGAGTCATTCGGGATTTATTGACCGTTGCGGGGGTAAATGGCGGGTGTTAGGCTTTCCAAGCTTTTAACGTTTATTCGCCGATATTTGTTGTCGGTACTTTTTAAACAAAAACCTGTAAAAAATACCCAGCACGTTCCGTACAGCCCCCAGATGCACCGAGTCTTAAAGCTTTCCTTCCCACTGCGCCCGGCAATATTTCTATTAGTTCCGGTAGCTATCGCCCTCCTGGCGGCATGTACTCCAGATAACAATCAGTCGACATTCGGCACGGCGGGTCCAGTCGCCAAGTCGCAGGCCGATCTGTTTGTTTTCATATTCTGGATTGCCGCAATTGTGTTCGTTCTTGTTGAAGGCGCAATCATCTACATTGCGATTCGATATCGGCAACGATCCGACTCCGACAAACTTCCTCACCAAACACATGGAAACAACAAGCTTGAGATCACCTGGACTATCATCCCGGTATTCATCCTCATCATCATCGCCGTGCCAACCCTCGTCGGTATTTGGGAACAGCAAAACGGTGTCCCCGATGATCAAGGGGAAGTTCTTAGTGTCGTAGCAACCGGCCACCAGTGGTGGTTCGAATTTCAGTACCCCGACCATGAAGTTGTAACCGCCAACGAACTTCACATTCCCGTCAACCGCCCCGTTGCGTTTAAACTCGAATCTCAGGATGTAATTCACAGCTTCTGGGTTCCAAAGATCGCCGGTAAGGTCGACATGATTCCGCTAAACGACAACTACATGTGGATGATCGGCGATGAAGTCGGAACCTTCTACGGCCAGTGCGCCGAGTTCTGCGGAATCGCTCACGCACACATGCGCTTCCGCGTCATCGTCGATACAGAAGAAGATTTCCAGAAGTGGATCGCTGGCATGCACACCCCGGCAGCCAACCCCGTTGCGGGTTCTGCCGAAGCGAGGGGACAGACCGGTTTTCTTACCAACTGTTCGATGTGCCACACCACTAACTCAACAACTCCCGGCTCTTACGCCAGAGAGACTGATGCCCAGAAAGCTCGATGGGACACTTGGATTGAAGAAGAAGATCCTAAACAAGTTTCAGCTCCTAACCTGACTCACTTCGGAACCCGCACAACTCTCGCTGCAGGGCTCCAAGATCTCAACCAGCAGTCACTTGAGGAATGGATCGATGATCCTTCGGCCCTCAAGATAGGCACACGCATGCAGAAGCACGCTGCTGTGTATGACACTGCCGATGGCACAGCCAAGCTAACCCCGGCTGAAGTATCTGACATCGCTACATACCTTCTTTCACTCAAGCCAAGTGCCGATGCCGCAGCAGCTGCCGCAGCCAGTGCTGGCTCTGATGTAGATGGTGAAACGGTATTCGCTACCAACTGCTCGGGTTGCCACTCGACAACCGCCGATGCAGGCACAGGCCCTGGTCTGGCTGGAGTTGGCGATCGAGCCGGCTCACGTGTTGACGGTCTGAGTGCAGACGAATATATAGAACAGTCACTGAGGGATCCGGGAGCATACGTCGTCGATGGCTTCTCTCCGATCATGCCCAACTGGTCAGGCCTCGGTGATGAATCGATTGACGCCCTCGTTACCTATCTAAAGACACTGAAGTAACAGTTACCACCTGTATCGACGCCTTAAGAACGTCGACAGCGGAGCCCCATAACTAGTGACAACGAAATCACTGACATTCCCAAGACTCTTCCCACGCCCCGAGGCTAAAACGGGAATTTGGAGCTGGATCGGGACAGTCGATCACAAGAGGATCGGCACCCTTTACGGCATCACCGCGTTCATCTGGTTCATTATTGGTGGCCTCGAGGCACTCTTGATGCGGGCGCAGCTTGCATCGGCTGAAAACGATCTCATCGACCCCGAGACCTACAACCAGCTGTTCACCATGCACGGCACCACGATGGTGTTCCTGGTGATCATGCCGCTATCGGCCGCGTTCTTTAACTGGCTCATACCGCTACAAATTGGTGCTCGTGACGTTGCGTTCCCACGCCTTAACGCCCTGAGTTACTGGATATTCCTTTTCGGTTCGCTGCTGCTCAACGCCAGCTGGCTCACAGGCAACGCCCCCAACGGTGGTTGGTTCGGTTACGCCCCGAACTCGGGCGCTACGTTCAACCCCGGACTCGGTATGACCTACTGGATCGTTGGCCTGAACATTCTTGGTGTTGCATCAATCGCAGCCGGCTTGAACTTCATCGTTACGATTCTGAACATGCGTGCCCCTGGCATGGGAATGTTCAAGATTCCGGTCTTCACGTGGATGACCCTGATCACATCAATATTGATCGTGCTAGCAATGCCAATACTGGCAGTAGCGGGTATCCAGCTTCAGACCGACCGTGTGTATGGCACCCATTTCTTCAACTCACTCGGTGGTGGTGATCCAGTTATGTGGCAACACATATTCTGGCTATTCGGCCATCCCGAGGTATACATTCTGATTCTCCCTGCGATGGGTATCGTTTCCGAAGTGCTTCCGACGTTCTCTCGAAAGCCACTCTTCGGCTACCCCTTCGTAGTATTCGCTGGAGCCGTAATTGGGTTCATGGGTTGGTTCGTTTGGAGCCACCACATGTTCACCGTTGGATTAGGACCCGCAGTCAACACTGCATTCGCGGTCTCGACGATGCTTATTGCAGTTCCGACCGGTGTGAAGATTTTCAACTGGCTTGGCACGCTCTGGGGTGGAAACATTCGCCTCAACACACCAATGCTGTTCTCGATATCGTTCATCGCTATGTTCACTATTGGTGGGCTCAGTGGAGTGATACACGCGTCACCTCCAACCGACGCTCAACAGCAGGATACCTACTTCGTTGTAGCCCACTTCCACTACGTACTCGTTGGTGGAGCGCTACTCGGTATCTTCAGTGGAATCTACTTCTGGTGGCCCAAATTCACCGGCTGGTTCCTCAACGAAAAGTTGGGTATTGCTAACTGGGCGCTGATGATGATTGGTTTCAACATGACGTTCATCCCGCAGCACTGGCTCGGAATGGACGGAATGCCACGCCGCATCTACACCTACGCGGAAAACATGGGTTGGGAGAACTCCAACCTGGCTTCCTCGATCGGTAGCATGCTGCTCGGGTTCGGTATTTTGGTCTTCATGATCAACGTCCTGTACTCGTACATGAACAAGAAGATGGCAGGTTCCGACCCATGGGACGGTCGTACGCTCGAATGGTCAACGACCTCACCTCCGCCGGAGCACGACTTCGACGAGATCCCTCAAGTCAAGTACCGCGACGACTTCTGGTTCCGAAAGTACCCGGAAACCATTGCTGAGTACTACGGTCACGACGACGACCAGGTTGTTCCATCCGGAGCACAGGCCGACGACGACGAAACTGAGACATTGCCGGTGGTATCTGGTGGATCTGATGACGGTCATGGCGACGGCCACTCGGCAATTCACTTGCCCGACAAGTCGTATTACCCATTCATTCTGTCCTTCGGTCTTGCAATATTCGGTGTTGCATTCGTAACCGACGGACTAGTGCTGTTCTTGGGCGCTCCGTTCTTCATCTGGGGACTTCTCGGATGGTCGATGGAACCCGTGAACGACTAGAAAAATAAATTTCGATCTAACTGAGTTTTCCACTTCAAGGAATCAACGAACGTGACACAGGCCGCAACAACTGAACACCACGCACCGGTAGAAGATACTTCTACTGGGCTGAATAGCCGGAAGCTCATGATGTGGGCATTCCTGGGTTCAGACGTGATGTTCTTCGGAGCATTTATCGCCACGTACCTCGTATACCGAGGTAAAAGTCTCATCGGGCCATACCCGTCTGAGATTCTCAACATCCCAATTACGTCGGTTTCAACCTTCGTACTGCTGATGAGTTCTCTGGCAATGGTTCTGGGGCTTCACTATGTGAAAACGGGCGAAAAGAACAAAGCAACGCTCTGGATTTTGGCTGTTGTCGTTCTTGGCGCAATATTCATGGGATTCCAGTTCGTTGAATTCCGAGAGTTCGCTCACTTGGGCCTAACCCCCCGAACGAACATCTTCGGAACAACGTTCTTCATCCTCACAGGTATTCACGGTGCTCACGTAACCATCGGTGTGCTCTGGATGGCGTTCCTCGCCTACGGTTCGCACAAGGGAACACTTCGAGCCGACAACTCGCTGGACCTCGAAATCGCCGGTCTTTACTGGCACTTTGTCGACATCGTTTGGATCGTCATTTTCACGGTTATCTATCTGATATCGGCAACCGACGGACCGCCACCAGGCATGGAATCAGTTATCCACGGATAGTGGTTAGGGATAGGTACAGGAGCTAATAATGGCCAATCTCTGGCGGAAGCTTACATATCACGATGGCAACGGCTGGTGGAACCTTCCACACGGCCCGAGCAACGAGCTGAACCCGCCTCATGAGGGTCCGATCGGCGGCGCATGGCTAATGAACATGTTCCGTACGATGACCCACGGCGGAGTAGAGCACGCAGGACCAGGTTTTTACTGGCTCGTAGGTGCGGCACTCGGAATCATCACGCTTCTCGAAGTGTGGCTATTCGGTGTTGAAGGCCTTGGCGGCTGGTACATTCCGATTCTTCTTGGGCTATCCGTATTAAAGTTCGTCGGCGTGGTCGCATTCTTCATGCACCTCAGGTTCGATCACCGAATGTTTACGTACATTTTTACGTCGGCCATGATTATTGGAATACTTATATTCTCTCTAATCCTGCTCTTCGCAGAAATTGCTTTCACACCGCCGAACGTATTCTAGGGTCCCCTCTTGCGGGCTCGGCTCCAGCAACATTCGACTCTCCAATCGAGTACGATTCAAGTACGGCCAGCTTCTACAAGCAGGCAATTGTTACCCGGATCTGAAACTAAGTAAGATCCGTACAAGCTTGGTTCCGGCAGCTGGTTCCAATCCTAATTTCAGGGATGTTTCGACGCCATGAACGGCGGTTCAGAACCCAACCTAATCAACAGCTTCGGTGAGTTCGCGTCCGTCTGGGACTTCTCATCAGCCCCAGCAATACTTTTTCTTTTGCTGGCCGGGGCCTACATCACCGGGTCAATTCGCCTGGCGTTGCGTTCCAATACCGACAATAATTTCTGGATGAAGCTAGCTGCGGGTCTACTTGGATACGCACTACTAGGTATAGCGCTTGCCGGACCGCTCGACGGCTACTCGGGCGATATGTTCGCTGTGCACATGTCGCAGCACATCGTCATCGCCATGTTCGCAGCACCGCTGCTCCTCATCGCCCGACCAATGCCTGCGTACATCTGGTCACTGCCTCGCCCCATGCGTGTAGGCACCGGAGCTGCGCTCTCAGGCTCTGGGTTGGTCATAAGAGTGTTGCGGGGTGTCACGCATCCCAAAGTGGCTCTGCCGGTCTTCATCCTCACGCTGTACGGTTGGCACATCCCCGCCGCCTACAACGGATCGCTCGAGAACGAGTGGTTACACCTGTTCATGCACCTAACGATGTTCTCGACAGCGGTATTTTTCTGGTGGCCAATAGTTGGGCCGCCGCCAATACGCACAGTGCTGAACCACCCTCAGCGAATCATCTATCTACTGCTGGTGGTCACGCCAACCGCACTAATGGCGGCGATCATCACACTCTCGAGCTCGGTCATTTATGACTTCTATCTCGACAGCCCAGGACACTTCGGCTGGACCCCAGTTGCAGATCAAGCCACCGGCGGGCTAATCATGTGGATTCCTGGCAACTTCGTGTACCTCCTCACACTCACCATCCTCTTCTTCCAGTGGTTCGGCCACGAAGAACGCAAATCCGGCCGTCGCCGGCGGTGCTAGGCGCGGACAATTGGCGAAGGGAGTGCAAGATTCTGTCATTGGCATGGACACCGCTGGCTGTCATTGCGAGGAGGAACGACGCGGCAATTACGTTCATTCGCTTGCGATTTCCCGCATCAACCATCTGATAAAGATGGGCCAACCACACTCGCACCCGAACTCCCAAGCACAGCCCACTGTCATCCTGAACTTGATTCAGGATCTGTGCCCACAGGAACTATCGCCAACCTCAGCCAACAACCAATCCACTAGCAGCCGTCCATTCCAAGCCAGCGTGATTGCCACGTCGCTCAGGGCAGCTCCTCGCAATGACAGCAGACGCCCACCACGTAAACACCCACCCGCACCAAGCCACACAAAAAAAGCCCCCGCTGAATTCAGCGAGGGCTTTTCGTTTTACTCTTCTAAAAGATCTACGAAGAACTTCGGCTACGACGTCGGCGAATAATCGCACGCTTGATGAAGTAGTCGTTCTCCTGGTCGAGCATTCGTCGAAGAATCTCATCTGAAAGATTCTTCAGGTAAATCACACTCGACCAAGCAGTCGTAAGACCCGACTGAATTTCGTCGAGTGTCATCGCCTTGTTCGTGTTTGCAAGCAGCAACTTGAACACGGCTTCGGTAATCGGCGTGCCGGGAAGAAGGAAATCGGGTTCCTTCGAGCAGATGTTCGACATTACCTTCATGTATTCGGCAGGTACACCGAATCCACCAACGGATTTGCCATCATCGATCACGGCCTTACCGCTCTGCGATAGTCGTGAATAGATTGCGAATGAAAATGATCGACCCGAGATATCGAATGCCTTGGTATCAATCTGGTACTTCGGCTCTTCTTCAGGTTCTGGAGTCGGGGCTGGAGTTTGCTCGGTCTGTTCTGTCTGGTTGGTCATGTACTTAAAATTTGTGCCTAAACGGCGCGA
>CAVOCL010000038.1:0-9816 GCA_963694185.1 Dehalococcoidia bacterium | reverse complement strand
GATGAATTACTAAACGGCGAGATCTTTTATTCGCTCGAACAATGGCGAAGGGAGTACAACACGATCCGACCGCACAGTTCACTCGGATACCGGATACCGGATACCGGATACCGGACACCGGCACCGGAAACAATCAGGTTGAAGGAGGCCGTCGGACTAACATAACGAGTGGTACAGGTTTTTGGGGCAGGTCACTAGATCGAAAGTTGTTTTGTGGTTAATAGTGTTATCGGCAATTTGCAGGATGGCAGGCAGTTAGCGTTAGCATGCTGGTAAGAGGGGGAATCATGGTGTCTGAAGAGTCTTTTCGGGTGGGATTTGTTGGGGTTGGCAAGATTGGGCGGCCAATGGCGCTGCAGTTGTTGGCGGCGGGTTTCGAGTTGATGGTGTTCGATTCGGTTGATTCGGCGCGGGCTGCGTTTGACAGGAGTGGGGCTTCGGTTGCTGGTTCGCTTGCTGAGCTGGTTTCTTCGTGCGAGGTCGTTTGTTTGTGCTTGCCGGGTCCTGTTGAGGTTGAGCAGGTGGTATTTGGTGAGGGTGGGATCGAATCGTTAATTGAGCCGGGTATGTTGCTAGTTGATCACACGACTAATTCGCCTGAGGTTATTCAGCGTGTTGGCGAGAAGTTGGGTGCTCGGGGCGCGTTCTTTATAGACGCGCCTATTAGTGGGGGTGTTGAGGGGGCTGCTGATGGCACGCTTACGGCCTTGGTTGGTGGCGAATCGGAGCAGGTTTCGCGGGCGCTACCGCTGCTGGAGGTGTTTTCGACAGCTGTCGTTCATGTCGGTGCTTTAGGCGCCGGGACCGTGGCGAAGTTGATGAATAATTTGGCGTGTTTCTCGATGGACCAGGTGTTTGGCGAGTGTTTGACGATTGGTGTGAAGGCTGGGGTTGATCCTGATCGATTGCTTGATGCGTTGCAGCAGGCGGCTATCGGCAAGGGTGGAAATTTGCATGTTCGATTGCCTGACACGTTTATGAAGGGTGATTTCGAGGCTCGATTCACTCTTGCGGGTGCTTATAAGGACATCGGGCTGGCGGTTGAACTGGCGGAAGAGGTTGGGGTGCCTGTTAGGTTGGCTGATTCGGTGCTGGGTGAGATGGAGACGGCTGTTTCTATGGGACTTGGTGATAAGGACGCATCGATAGTGCTTAGGCTTCAGGAGGAGAGGGCTGGAGTTGAGATTTCATCCCGGTCTAGCAGTGGCTAAATGTTCTTGCGTTCGACTCGCCTAACAACTACGCTTGCGCGCACGTTTAGACGTTGAAGTGGTGGTGACCGGGATTTGGCTTGAATTGATTTGCTGATCTTCGAGTTGCCGGAGTTGAATTTATGACGACCGTTGCAAGAAAACACCAAGATGTAACCGTGATGGCGCATTTGCTGCGTAGGACAGGATTTGGTGCTACTCGAGATCAGATTGACCAGTACGTTGCCAAAGGGTACGAAGAGACCGTTGAGGATCTTCTGAATCCGGTTGCTGCCAGGCCTGAAGATCAGGACTTGATGGATCGGTACTTTATTGCTTCTGTTGAGGCTCGGTCGGTTGGTCACGCAGATCCGCAGTGGTCGTGGCGATTGGCTACAACTGAGAAGCCGTTGGAAGAGAAGATTGCACTTTTCTGGCACAGCTTGCTGGCAGTTGGCGGGATCAAGCTGGATCACGGGTTGGAGATGCTGACGGAGATCGACCTGTTCAGGCGTCTTGGGCTTGGCAGCTTCCGAACACTTTTATTTGAAATTTCTCGTAATCCGGGAATGATGTACTGGCTCGACAATCAGAACAGCCACAAAGGCGCACCGAACGAAAACTACGGTCGGGAGCTGCTTGAGTTGTTTTCGATGGGTATCGACGAGTTGGGCGAGGGTGCTTATTCCGAGGATGACGTGAAGGCTGCGGCCCGGGCGTTTACGGGATGGGCTTCGAAGCCGACTCCCCCACCGTTCTTTTTGGGACCGTTTCCGATGGAGTTCAGGTTCGACGAGACCGATCACGATAACGATGACAAGTTGTTTTTGGGCGAGACTGGGAACTTCGATGGCGGAGACATAATCGACCTCATCGTGACGAAGCGCGCCACGGCTCGGTTTATCGCAATGCGGTTGTATTTGTTCTTTGTTTCTGACTCGCCTGATGATGCCGAGATTGAGCGGCTTACTGATATTTTCCAAAAAACTGACGGCGACATACGGGCGATTCTGCGTTCGTTGTTTAATTCGGATCACTTCAAATCTGAGAGTGTTCGATTCCGCAAGGTGAAGAGCCCTGCCGAGTTGGTGTTTGGCGCTGCTCGGTTGACGGATCGGTTTGTAATTCCAGACATGGATTCGTCGACGTTGGCGAATCAGGCGATGTTCATGGGTCAGCATTTGTTGAATCCGCCGGGTGTAGAGGGCTGGCACGAAGGCGAGGAGTGGGTTGATTCTGGTTCTTTGATCGAGCGGATTAACTTTGCTGCTTCAGAGGTGGGTCGAGTTGATTCAGCGGGTATACAGCGGATGATTCAGCTGGTGGAAAATGCCGGTGATGATGTTCGGCCCGAGTCGTTCGTTGAGGCCTGCCTTGATGCGATGGGTTCTATCGATCTAGGGTCTGGTTCGAAAGCCGTTTTGGTGGATCATGCTGCTCAGAACGGGCCGGGTACACCGGGAGCGCTTGATGGTGCTGAACGCATTGTCGAAATGTTTCAACTAATCGTTTCTACACCCGACTACCAGTACTGCTAATTACGCAGCGCGCAAACGACGGCCTCAGGAGGCGTCGGATATGGCAAACACTTCAAACGGAAATGGTCGCAAGCAGAAAAATCTGGTGGTTATCCAGCTTTCGGGTGGTAACGACTATCTGAACACGCTGGTTCCTTATCAGGACGGGCTTTACTATGATTTTCGGCCGAATATGGGGCTGAAGGGCGATGATCTAATTCCGGTCGATGACAGGCTGGCGTTCAATTCGCACATGGGCACGTTCAAGAATCTATTTGATCAGGACAAGATGGCCGTGATGATGGGTATTGGATACCCGGAGCCGAATCGGTCGCACTTCCGTTCGATGGATATCTGGCACACGGCTGAACCGTTTACGACTTCGGCTGTGGGCTGGCTTGGGAAGGCCAATTCGCTTCTCGATCCTGAAGGCAAAAATCCGATTACTACTGTGAACTTTGGTCGTGGGCTGCCGAGGGCGCTTGCGATGCAGGGTGTTTCGGTGGCTTCGGTTGGGGCGCTTGAGACGTACGGTTTGTACACGGGGCTTTCAGGCGCTCGTAATCGTGACGCTATGTTGGATACCGTGGACCGGATTTATCAGCCGATGGCTGAAGGTGGATTTCCTTCTCGTCGGATTTTGGAGACGGGTCGAGGGGCTTTGGACGGAGCTGATTTGCTTCGTGAGGCTCCTGAGGCTTACTCGTCGGATGTTGAGTATCCGGAGGACAACCCGATCGCCCAGAGCCTTAAAGGAATTGCTCAGGTGATGTCGGCCGATTTGGGGACTCGTATTTACTACGCTGCTCACGGCAGCTTCGACACGCATACTGCCGAGCTGGTTAACCACGCTGTGTTGTGGGATCAGCTTTCGGCGGCTGTTCAGTGCTTCACGGATGATTTGAAACAGCTTGGTAAGAGCGAAGAGACCGTCATATGGATGTTCTCGGAGTTTGGTCGGCGGATTGCCGATAACGGTGCTGGTACTGACCATGGTTCAGGTGGGGCGGCGTTTGTGATTGGCGATTCGGTTAAGGGTGGGCTTTACGGGGAGTACCCGAAGCTTGGACTGGCGGATCAGCTTGAGGGCGATGTTCGTTTCAACACCGACTTTAGGCAGATTTACGCCACGCTTCTTGAGGACGTTTTGGACGTTGAGTCGGAGCCGGTGTTGAAGAAGAAATTCGACAAGATTGATTTGGTCAGGAACTAGCAGGGGATTCGGGAGCGATATTTGTATGGGACTCGAAAACTTTGCGTACAGCCACACGATTGGCATTGCGTCGTTTCTAGGCCGAGGGTTTATGAATCCGGTCGACATGCGGCTCGATAGCAAGGGCATTTTGTTCGTGCTGAGCCGGTCGAATGCTGGCAATAAGGACGTGCGGATTAGCGTGCAGACGATGGATTCGGACTATATGTATGAGTTTGCTCGGTGGGGTACGGATCCCGGTCAGACGACTCAGCCGACTGCGATTGTGTTGGACGCTGATGATCGTGTTTTCGTTACTGACGAGTTCATGCACAACGTTTCGATATTCGATCGTGAAGGCAAATTTATTAAGCGTTGGGGCGAGTTTGGGTCGGGCGATGGGCAGTTCAATCGGCCTTCGGGGATGGCGATGGATTCTGAGGGGAATATTCAGATTGTCGACCACCTGAACGCTCGGGTTCAGAAATTTTCGCCGGATGGTCGGTTTATTTCTTCTTTTGGCACGTTTGGTTCCGGTGACGGCGAGTTCAACTTCCCGTGGGGGATTTCGTTAGATGCTGAGGACGGTATTTGGATTGCTGATTGGCGGAACGATCGGGTTCAGCGGTTTACTCCGGATGGGGAATTTGTGAGTTCGCTGGGTTCGAGTGGGTCTGGCTCTGGGGAGTTCGATAGGCCTTCTGGTGTTCATGTTTCTGCTGACGGTACGTTGTATGTCGCCGATTGGCGGAATGACCGGGTGCAGGTGTTTGGTGCCGACGGATCGCACAGTGAAACTTTGGTTGGTGACGCTACGCTGTCGAAGTGGTGCCAGGAATTTTTGGATGTGAATCCTGAGCAGGCGAGCTGGCGCGAGGGCGCGGGGTTGTTTGAGCAGGAGAAGAAGTTCTGGCGTCCGTCGGCGATTGAGACGAACGACGATGGTCTGGTGCTGATCGCTGATAGCTGTCGGCATCGTATCCAGATCTACAAGCGTGTGGCGGTACTGGCTTCGGCAGGCTAGCCTGGTTTTCTTTGGGGTCAGACGGTCTGGGCTGGTAGCTTTACGTTTAGTTCCTGGCTGACGGATTGTGCGGCTTTCCACGAGGAGTCACTGACTTCGACGGTCCCGTTGGCTATTTGTCGTGCCATTTCTCGTTGGCCGCGTTCGCCGGGGTAGAAAATTTCTTTGACTCCCGGCTTTGGCTTGCCGCCTTTGATGCGGTCGATTTCTTCGTCCATGGTGGCGTAGTAGTCGTCGATTGGTTGGAATTCTTTTGGGTTCAGCAGCCAGATGAAGTGGCCCCAATCGTTGCCCGCAAGCACGTTGCCGAATAGGTCGGCCATCATCGTTAGCCCGTAGCCCTTCACGCCCGCCATTGGGAGAATGAGGCTTTCGCCGAGTTTGTAGTCGGTGGCTTCGGTTAGCGGGCTGCCGTCGGGGTATTCCACGAGACCGGCGGGGATCGTTTCGCCGTTTGTTTGGGCTTCCCACACTTTGGCTGCTGCAATTGCGCTGGTTGCCATATCGAGTACGAACGGCGGGTGTTTACCGGCGGGCGCTCCGTAGGCGATGGGGTTGGTGCCGAACGTGCCGGTGAGGCTATTTGTTGGCGGGATGATCGGGTGGCGGAAAGCACTGCATGCGAACGCCATGAGACCGGCTTCTGCGGCGCGCTGTACGAACGGTCCGAGCGCTATGACGTTTCTTGAGTTCGTCACACTGGCTGCTGCCATGCCTGTTTTTTTGGCTTTGGCGATGCTCATATCGGTGGCGATGTTCATGCCGATGACGCCACAGCCGTTATCGTCGTCGACGGTTGTGCTGAGCAGGGAGTCACGGGTGATTTTCGTGTTCGGCGTCGGATTGATCGTGCCGTCTTGGAGCCAGTCGATCATTAACCTGAAGAAGTAGAGGCCATGATCGGGTTTCCCGCGTAGTTCACTATCGAGAATTACTTCGGCGATTTCGGTTGTGTTGGCGGCTGGAACTTTAACTCGTTCGAGGGCTTGTTCCATGAAGGTCATGGCTGCGGGGATTGTTACCAGCGGCAATTGGGTTCTCCGGTTTGTTTGTGGCGCGGGTGGATGGATCGGAAATACTAGACGATTACTCGTTCGAGGATTGCTTCGATTTCGCGCTTGGTGTGCTGATCGGGAAGTATGGATGGGGCTCTTACGTGAGTCGAATCGATCAGACCACGTTTTTTTAGGATTTCTTTGTGGATTCCGATTGCGAGTTCGGGTGCCTGCGCGATTAGGTGGCCGATGGGTGCGATGCGGGTGTTGAAGAGGGTGATTGCTTCTTCGATTTTTCCTGCACGGTAGAGCTTGAAGATTTCGGTGAACTCGACTGGAGTTGAGCAGAACGGCATGGTGCCTTCGCTGCCTCGTGCGAGTTCTTCCATTAGGAATGTTGCTCCGCCACCACCTAGCACGCTGATCGTTCCTTTTGTTGCATCGACCGTTGCGGCGATTCGTCCTGGGGTTGGCGGTGTTTCCATTTTGCAGGCGACTACGCCGGGGAGTTCGGCTGCCATTTCGGCTACTAGGTCGGGGGCTATTGGTGCGAATTGGACGTCCTGCAAAGCGACGGAAATATCGACGGCGTTTTCTACGTCACGGAAGTATTGGCGGGCTGCTTCGGGGCTGAGGCTGGCTCCTCCGCCTGCTGGTGGGGTGACCATTACGGCGTCGGCTCCGAGTTCCTGTGCCTGCTTGCAGTAGTAGATGGCGAGATCGTTTCCGTTGGCTCCGGCGTTCATCACTACTGGTACCCGGCCGTTAGTTTGATCGACGACTGTTTTCAGGACCAGATTTCGTTCTGGTTCGTTGAGTTTTTGCAGTTCGCTGGCGAGGGCGATGCCGAGTCCGTCGACTCCGTTTTCGATGTTGAAGTCGACGATTTTACGGAGGCTATCGGTGTTGATTCGGCTTTTGCTATCGAACGGTGTTTGGAGGATGGGGATTAAGCCGGTGATTTTTGTGTAGGTCAATGGAGCCTCGGGTTGGGGTGGATGTTGGTTGGTGAATGAAGGTGAGCGTGGTTGATTCAGGTTGACGAGTTGACGCTGAGATAACCGGTTATTCAGGGATGATCGTGGTTCTGAATCCCCGATTACTTCGAGGCAGGCTGAGTTCAGAATGACAGATGATCGGTTGTTGCCTGATTTGGCGAATGAGTTCGCGAATGAGAGTTTCGTGGTCGTTGATTAGATGTTGAACTGGGGTTCTGCGTAGTCTTCTAGTTTGTTGAAGATTTGGATTCGCCAGCGTTGGGAGTCGACTACGAAGAGTCGGTTGGTGCGGGTGTCGAATTCGACTCCGGTTGGGAGGGCGAAGCCAGTTTCGGGATCGAGGGTGTCTACACGGCGGCGGGCTTTGTAGACATCGGGGTTGCCTTGGATGTAGCGTTTTTGCCACTTGGAAAGTTCGACTGCTGATCCGCCCATTTGGAGGACGTAGTTTTCGCTTTCATCGAAGACCTGAACGCGGTTGTTGGCCCAGTCGCAGATGTAGATGTTGCCATCGGGATCGGTTGTTACGTCGGACGGGTGGTTGAGTTCACCGGCTCCTGAACCTGGTGTTTCGATGGCGCTGATGTAGTTGCCAGTGGAGTCGAACTTTTGGATTCGGTTGTTTACGTGGTCGGCTACCAGCACGTTTTGCGCGGCGTCGAGGTCGATGCCCCAGGGTGAGTTGAATTGGCCCTTGTTTGTGCCGGGTTCGCCGAAGGTCGTGATGACTTCGCCTGTGGTCGTTAGGTGCTGGATGCGGTGGTTTTTTGTGTCGGATACGTAGAGTGATCCGTCGTTGGCGAAGACGATTCCTGAGGGTCGGTCGAATTGGCCAGGCTGATCGCCATGTTCGCCGATGTTGCGGATGAAGTTGCCATCGTGATCGAAGACCATGATTAGGTGGCGCAGTTCGTCTGTTACGTAGACATCGAGGTTTGGCCCGACTGCGACGCACGACGGCCAGGAGTTTTCGAAGAGGTCGAAATCTTTTGCCCGGAATGACTGGATCACTTCTTCATCGCCGGGTTCTTTGCCGATCTTGAGTAGTTCAACATCGAAAAATGCGAGTGCCTTTTTCGTCACATAAACATCGTCGTTTTCGCCGAACGCCATGTTTACGACGCCGGTTATCTGGCGGCCTCCGACTACGTGGCTGAAGTCGTAGGTTCGTCCGGCGGCTGATGTTGTTAATGAAGGTGGCATTCGGTTTGTTTGCGTCTTTTACTTGCTTATTGAGGCCGCGTTATCGGGTGATGAATTCGGGTTTTTCGAAGTTACCGCCGACTACTGAGATCGGATCGAGTCCCATCCAGTCTTCAACAAGGGTTGTGTAGATGCTTCGGAAATCGGTTCCGGGGACGAGGTCGCCCTGATCGAGATCGGACGTTTTCGTCGACGGGTATTCGCCGTACTGGCCTCCCTTGACGCCTTTGCCGATGGCGAGGCAGACGCCGCCTGCGCCGTGATCGGTGCCGGCTCCGTTGTCGTAGACGCGTCGCCCAAATTCGGAGAAGAGGAACATCACCACGTTATCGGCGGCATTGTGGGCTTCTAGGTCGTCGAAGAAATCTTGGATAGCGGTTGAGACTTCGCTCCAGAGGCGAGCGTGGGTGGCAATCTGATCGGCGTGGGTGTCGAATCCGCTGTGATCGAGATAGAAGACTCTTGAACCGAGGCCTGCGAGATGTATTTGGGCGATTCCTTTTAGTTTTTTGCCAACGCTGGAATCGGCGTATTCGACATCGGAGGTGTAGTTCGCGGGTGCAGCGGCGAGGATGTCGGCACCTTTTAGGGCGTCGAGTCCGGTTTGACCGAGATAGTCCATCACTTTTCCTGAGCCGATTGCTGGTGAGTACATGCGTCTGTATCGGGTGAGGACTCTGTTTAGTTTTTCCTCTGGAGTCAGGCCGGTGAGCATGCCGTAGCTGTTGATGTTTTCGACCGTTGCAACGGGGACGCCGGGTCCTACGAGGGCGCGGAACAGTGAGGGTCCCATGCTGACGGCGGTGACTACGTTTTCTTTGTTGGGGTCGATGTCGCGGACGATTCGTGCGAGCCAGCCTTCGGTTCCGAGAGTTTCCGGTTCGCAGGTGTGCCAGATGTCCATCGATCGGAAGTGGGATCGAGGGGAGTTTTCGTAGCCGACGCCATGAAGAATCGCCACGTTGCCGTCCTGATACATCTTCTGGATCGGGCCCATTGACGGGTGGAAACCTATCTGGTCGTCCAGATGCAGCACGTCTTCATCGGCCACGTTCACGATCGGGCGGTAGTCCTTGTAGAGCGGGTCGGCGTGCGGGACGACCGTGTTGAGGTAGTCGTTCCCGCCTGAGAGCTGGAGAACGACGATAACGGGATCGCTGGATTTGGTTGTGATTTCAGGGCTCCCTGTGGTTTGCACTGTTGGATCTGATCGCCGTTGGTTAGGCGAACTGGAATTCTCTTAGCGATACGATCAACTGGAGAATTTCGGAGATAGTTGAGATGGAATCTGTGTTTTTAGCGCCGTTGCCGTTGGTGTTTTCGTTAGCAAGGGCGGTTGCGTGTTCGATAAGTTCTAGTCGAGATTCTGGGGCGATTTCGAGGGGTCCCATGACGTCGAGACAGGCGTCAACGAGGGCTTCTGGGGAGTTGCCTGCTGCCATTACACGATCGAGGATGCTGGTTACGCCGGGTCGGGATCGATCGCTGATTAGTTCGGCCGTGAAGTTGGTTCGCTTCATCAGCGTGCCGCTGTTGATCCACTCGATACCCGAGTGCCAGCCTTCAACGCTCGGCGGGTTCAGTAGGTCCTGGCCCATGTTGGTGATATCGGTTGCCCACTGCATCGTTTCAGGCGAGGGGCGCTCGGTGTTGCCTACGAGTCTCAGGGTTCCAATTACGACTTCGGTTGGGTTTTT
>CAVOCL010000037.1:0-9833 GCA_963694185.1 Dehalococcoidia bacterium | reverse complement strand
ACAACCGCATGCCCTGCCAAAACGAGTAGGGACGGTAGTACTGCGCAGAAACATCTGCCCAAACGTTCGGGTGTTTGCGAACGACGGCCATACAATCGTTCTGCCACGGGTGACCCAGATGCGCCAGCACCATCGTCAGCTTCGGAAACGCCATGGCGATCTTGTCGGATGTCAGCGGGTGAGCGTACGTAAGGGGCGCTTCAGTCATCGGTGAAGTGCCCTGATGAAAAACGATCGGAATACCGTCGGCTTCTAATCGAGCGAACAGCTCGAACGCCTCCGGACCCGTCGGATCGAAGTCCTGATAGTTCGGACCCAGCTTGATGCCCTTACATCCCAAATCGCCAACGCACCGGTCGTACTCGTCTTTCCAGTTCGGATCCAGCGGGTGCAGCGACATAAACGGCACGATCTTATCGGGCGCCCGTTTGGCCGTTTCGGCAGCGACATCGTTGTGGTTCATCTCGTCAGGCCAGCCTTCGATTCGAAGGACCTGCTGACCCATTCGCCACGGCCGTTGGGCGATTCCAAAAATGAACGCCTTGTCGACCGGCCCCATGTCCCGAAGATAATCATCGATCGAATTGGTCAGCTGAACTTCCTCGCCAGAACGCATCGCCGTTTCGATCACCATCTGGTCCGGGGGCACAGTGTCCATATGACTCGGTAAGTGGGTATGGACATCAACAATCATTTTGAAATATCTCCAGCAAAGCGTTCGAACACCGCCGCAATCGTAAGAGGCGAAGTGCGCAAATACTACGCCCAGCAACTCCCGGTGTCTGCCCAACAACCCCAACTTTCTATATACCCTGCGCCCGTGACATCACCCGCTCAAGACAACCAGGCCGACATGCGTCGCTGGCGAAACCGCGTCCTCTTCAGCTACGCCGCCTTCTACCTGTTCGTCTACATGGGCCGATTCAACCACTGGCCAGCCAGTCCCGTTATGCGCGAACAGCTCGATTTCACCCACGTCGAAATCGGCATCATCAACGCCTGCCTGCTCTGGGGATTCGCAATCGGCGACATGGCGCACGGAAGAATCGCCGAAGCATACGGATATCGCCTTCTACTCGTCACTGGAACCCTCGCATCGGTAGCGCTCAACTGGGTAACAAGCTTCGGAAGCAGCCTCTGGGCGATCGCCATTCCGTGGGGGCTTAACGGATTCGCCAACGCCACAGTTTGGTCGCCCGGCATCGGCATGCTCACCCAATGGTGGCCCCACAAGCACCGTGGACGTGTGATGGGTCTCGTAGGCGTCGCCGCTGGATCATCGATGTTGGTTATGTGGCTCGTTACCAGCTGGACAGTCGCCGAATTCGGATGGCGAGCTGCGTTCAGATACCCACCTTTGCTGATGATCCCAGCAGCGGTCGCACTGTTCTTTCTCGTTAGAGACCGACCATCGGATGTCGGGCTGGAAGAAATCGACCAGGTTGCGTTGCGCTCCGAGTCCGAGTCCTCTCCCCCAAAATCGGCCGCGTCGCAGACAGGAGCCGAGTGGTCCGATCACGATCGCTCCAAAACGGTTAGAGAGGGGGAGAATCTGAGCCCAAGTGAGCCTCTCACGCCCGGCTCAAACGACGGCCCATTCACCGCCTACAAAATCCTCTACTCAAACTGGCGATTCGTAGCCACCTCGCACGTTAAAGGCCTCGAAAACGTAGTGCGCTACGGGCTCACAACATGGGCGCCGCTCTACTACTTCGAAGAAGCCGGACTCTCCATCGAAACCACCGCCCTCGTAACCGTCGCACTCCCCGTCGGTTACCTGACAGCGCCAATGGTTTCAGGCTGGATATCCGACGTCCTACTCGGCGGTCGACGCAGCCCAATGATTGCAGCTTCAGCAATCATCTCCGCCATCGCACTAATCGGCCTAGCGGTCGTCCCCGCTGAAAACATATACGCAGGAGCCGCATTGCTTTTCGTAGGAGCCTTCGCAATGAGCCTCTCGATGACCTCGACTCTCGTGGTCGACATCGCTGGCCCCAAATACGCAGCCACCGCCTCAGGCGTTCTCGACGGCCACGGCTACATCTACGCCGGAGCCCAGGCAATCATCTTCGCCCTCATCCTCGACACCGCAGGCACCCCGTGGCAACTCGTATTTCTAGCAATGGCAGCAGTCCGAATCCTCTCAGCAATCATCGCATGGCGAGTGAAGCTGTAGCCAACGCAGTATCACTCTCATCGCGATCCACCCACCACTGTCATCCTGAACTTGATTCAGGATCTATGCTCAGGGCGGGGCGGCCGGGAAGCGCACGACACCCTCATTCCCGCAACACCCTGAACCCAATCTCCGCACCCAAACTCTTCTTCATTGAAAGCTTGATCATCAGTAGGCACAGCGGCTCCAGCAATCGAGATATCTCCAGCTTCCCGGCGTCGATCACATCGAATCCAAGCTCGCCAATCAGCCCAGCAACAACCGATTTAGCCTCAGCGTCATCGCCACAAATCGGTATCGAAATTTCACGATCGTCCAGCTGTCGACCATCCAACAACCGAGCGTCAACGATGTTCAACGCCTTCACTACATGAGCAGCGCTAGCCCATTCAGCAAGCTGTTCGCCACCGGATGAAGTGTGACCAATCCCAAGATTCAACCCCTTAACGAACGGGTTCATAGCGTCGATAATCACCCGACCGCTCAAATCACCAAGCGCTGCCACAGAAACCTCAGCTGCGCTCCACGGAACCGCCATAACGATCACATCAGCCTCAACAGCCGATTCCGCTAACCCAGCAGCCGAAACCCCGTTACCAATCGAAGCAACCAACTCAATAATCCGCTCCGACTCAGGCGACCGTGAACCAATCACAACCGAATGCCCCAAACCCGACCACCATCGCGCCAACCCAGCCCCAACACTCCCGCTACCAATAACTGCGATTCGCATTAATTCTCAATCTCCAAATGCGATAACGGAATCCAACCAAGCAAAGTCTTCGCCTTCGTCAGGTTGTGCTCCTTCTCGTTCTCATCGCCAGCTATAAACACAGCATCGAATCGCCCGTGCCCGATCTGCACGTTCTCCAGAGCAGCCAAATACGCCCGAGCCAAATCAGCCTCATCAGTAACAAACAACGGATTCGACCCATCAGGCCGATCCGTCACAGGCCGAGCCCGCTCCTCGATATAAGCCTCACGCCCACGAGGACCCGTTATCCGCAAAGCCGTAATGTTCATGTCGAACCACGAAGCAAAATACGAACAAATACCCTCGCCAAAACCCTTGCTCAGTCCGTAAGCACTGGGCGTGTCTAGAGGAAGCTGATCCTCGTTCTTGTAGTAGTCCCGAGACCGGTGATGAACGCTCATCGAACTAGTATAAACACCCTTCGAAAGCCCAACGCCCTGCGCCAACCACAGGAACGTGTGGAGCCCAAGACAGTTCACTTCGTAGTTCTCTCGAATGACCTTCAAATCCTGATCGGTAACCGATCCACCCTGCGGACTCAGCATCACCAACCAGATAAACGCATCAACGCCGTCAACAGCCTTCGCAATCGCCTCGGGATCAGTCACCGACCCTCGAACGAACTCAACGCCGTCGTGCTTCGGCTCAGCAAGATCGAGAACACGTATATCGTGCTCCTTCTGCAAATACGGAGTGATAAATGACCCGACCATTCCCGAACCACCAGCAAGCAATATTTTCAATTGAGCAATCTTTCTGTATTTATCCCTTCTCCCTGAGGGAGAAGGTTAGGTTGAGGGGGAACGCAAACGCCCTCTTCTCTATTGTTCGATGCCGCTCACGCCGACGCACCCACTACCCCTCGAACCCATCCTCAATATCGTCCGGCGCACCATCCAAAACAGCCCGCATCCCATAAGAAACAGCATCCAACTTCGCAATCGCCTCGGTCGGTAACACCAACTCAAGCGCACCCGCAACATCCGTTATCTGAGCGACAGTATCTGCCCCCGACAAAGCAATCGTTATCTCACGATGCGACATCACCCACGCCATGGCAACCTGCGACATCGTCACGCCTAAATCGGCAGCAACTTCGTCGACAGCGGCGATCACTTTCGCAGCGCGACCACGCATATAAGTGGCGATCTGACCCTTACGCTTCGATCCCCACAACGTGCTGTCGTCGGGCACTTCATCAGGTCGATAAGTTCCACTCAACAACCCAACCCCAAGCGGGCTGTACGCCATAATTCCAACGCCCGTTTCACGAACCATCGGGAACAGTTCGTCCTCCTGCGTACGGTTCATTAACGAGTACGGATTCTGCACAGCAATCAACGGCTGAGCGTTGATTCGCTTCTGCACCTGAAGCGCCTGCATAATCTGCCACGCCTGAAAATTACTCACCCCAACGTAGCGAATCTTGCCGTGCTGAATAAGCGTTTCCATAGTGCGGAACTGCTCTTCGAACAGCGACATATCGGAGACACCATGAAATAAATAAACATCGATGTGATCGGTATCAAGCCGAGCCAACGACCGTTCGACCTCTCGCATGATGTGAAACCGAGAAGCCCCCTCATCGTTCGGTCCGTTCCCGATCGGGCTGAACACCTTCGAAGTGATCACCACGTCGTCACGCCGACCCTTCAGCGCCTTCCCTAGAACCTGCTCGGAACTTCCGATATTCCGCCGGTCGTCCATGAAGCCGTAAACGTTGGCGCAATCGATCAGGTTTATTCCCGAGTCCAACGCAGTCAAAATTACGCGCTCAGCCTCATCCCGATCGAACTGACCACGAAAGCCAAGTCCCAACGCCATTCGTGAAACCTTCACGCCGCCAGTACCGAAATTCACATATTCAATTGTCAATGGGAGTCCTCTTATCGATCAACATCAAATAAACTCATGTACGTCCCGCACCGATCTAATCCAAAAAATAAGACCGAGCGCAGATTCTAACCCGGTTACACCGTTGAACCCTGCACATCGGTGCTTATTCCTGCAACTCTTCCATCCGTCACTGAAGGCACGCCTACGCAAATGACAACAATTATCGATCCCGTGATCGTCGCAAAAGACATCCGCAAAAAATACGGCGACATCACCGCCGTCGACGGGATTTCATTTGAAGTCAGGCGCGGAGAAGTGTTCGGTATGCTCGGCCCTAACGGGGCGGGCAAAACCACTACCGTAGAGATTCTCGAAGGCATGCGTGACGCCGATTCGGGTGAAGCGATCATCAACGGAATCAACGTCAAAGATGACCCCACAGCAGTAAAGGCAATCATTGGCGTCCAGCTCCAGCAAAATGCATTCTTCGACAAGCTGAAGTTGGCCGAGATCGTCGACCTCTACGCAAAGTTGTATCTGGCGAAGGTCGATCCCGTTGAAATACTTTCACGCGTCGGACTCGACAGGCGAAAAAATAGCCAGTACGTCGAGCTTTCGGGTGGTCAAAAACAACGACTCTCCATCGCCGTAGCTCTCGTAAACGAACCGGTCGTTCTGTTTCTCGACGAACCAACCACCGGACTCGACCCGCAGGCTCGCCGACAACTGTGGGCGCTCGTGAAAAAGATCCAAGCCAGCGGCGCCACGATCATGTTGACCACCCACTACATGGAAGAAGCCGAAGAACTCTGCGATCGAATCGCAGTTGTAGAAGATGGAAAAATCATTGCTCTCGACACGCCAAACGCGCTAATCGACCAGCTACTTGAAACGGGATTCAAACCCCAAAAACGAATTCGTGAAGCAACTCTCGACGACGTATTCCTAAACTTAACCGGCCACGATCTTCGAGACTAATTCCGATGAAGATATATCTAGCACTAACCGTCGCCTCTCTCAAAATGTACTTCCGGAACAGGCAAGCCCTGTTCTGGGCACTGTTCTTTCCGTTATTGATCATGATCATCTTTGGCATGATGAATTTCGATAAATTTAGCTCGCCAACCGTCGGCGTCTACGATGGTGCGAAAAACGAAGCATCTGCTGCACTAATTCAGGCGCTTAGAGGCAACGGCGAACAACAACTTCTGAGCGTTGCCGTAGACGAACTCGAAGCCGCCCATCACGAGCTGGAGTTCGGTGGCAGCCGAGCCGTCATCGAAATTCCTGCCAACTACGGTGAACCCGGCGAATTCGCTGAACTCAAGGTCACCTATGACGAGCGATACCAACAGGAACGAGCCGTCGTATCAACAATTCTGGGACAAGTCACCGACTCCGTATTCAAGGAAACCGCACAGGTACCGAGCGAATACAGAGTCGAAAACGCAATAGGAATATCTGAATCAGTAATCGAAGGTCAGGGTCAGGGATTCAAAGCCTGGCTAATCCCGGGTGTCGCCGCAATGGCAATCATGCAAACCGGATTATTCACGGTTGTATTCACGCTAGTCAGGTTTAAATCTCAGGGCGTATTACGTCGTCTCAAGGCAACACCAATCGGTGCATCGCACTTCCTCGCCGGCCAATTAACAACTAAAGCGATCGTCGTAGTTCTGCAAACCTACGTTCTGGTCATCGTCGGGGCGGTCGTTTTAGGCGTCAGTATCGGCAACGACCGACTCGGCGCATGGTTCGATTTAACGATTATGGCGCTACTCGGCGGTGCACTATTCATAGCGTTAGGATTGGCAATATCCGGCTGGGCGAAAAACGAAGAAACAGCAGCGCCGATCGCTAACATCATCACAATGCCAATGATGTTTCTCTCTGGCGTTTTCTTCCCGCTATCAGTCATGCCCGACTGGCTAACCAGATGGTCGCAGTACCTACCACTAACGTATTTGGCCGATGGAATGCGTGCGATAACCGTCGAGGGCGCATCGATTACCACGCTCGGGAGCGAACTACTCGGCCTGGGCATCTGGACCCTAATAGCCTTCGTCGTTGCAACAAAAATGTTCCGCTGGGAATAGTGCCAGGGGCGCATGTTCTACCCGAAGTTCGGAATCTGGCTGGCTTAATTTACTAAGATGGCTATTGTTGGCTTGAGCCAAGCACAACTCGCCCCAAAGGTGGGTTATGCTTCGCGTCCGTTAAATACCAACTGCTTCATAACTAAAGAAAGCGAGTCCTCGCTCTGGTGCACGGTTCCAGATTGAAGACTCGCTCCCTTATTACTGCTACGCCTATCCTTTCGCAATGGATTCCATAGATTCCACCAGTTCCCATGACCAGTACGCCCAACCCTGACAATACGGATAACGCCAGGAACAACGGCTCCACCTTTTCGGTTGGCGAACTTTCAAGGCGCACTGGCGTAACAACCGCCACCATCAACTACTACGTGCGAATTGGCGTTCTGCCGCCGCCACGCAAAACAAGCCAAACCAGGGCGCTGTATCCGGTTCATTTCGAAGCACTGATCAACAAGATCAAAGAACTCCAGGCTGCAGGTCTTAACCTCAAGGGAATCAGGCAAATAGTGAATGGCGATCCGACATCGCCGCTGGCAGCTGCCATGCCGACCGACTCGTCGGCCACCCCGGCTTCTCAGGCAACTCCGACCGGGCCGATATCTATTTCAGATTTTCTTAGCCAAAGCGGACTTGATGATGATCTTTACGACAATCTAATCGGAGCTGGACTGATCAGACGACCACGAACCGGACCCGATGGAGCACCGGCTCACGATCGCAGGGATCTAACCGCCGCACGGGCATTCGCACGTCTAACGGCAGCGGGAATCGAGTACCCGTTACTCGAACGACACAGTGAGTACGCACCGCTCTCGAAAGCAGAAGCACTGTTTCTAGCCGAGCACCTGAGTTCGGCGACCCGAATTACGCCCTCAACTCAGCCTGTAAATCTTGTATCGGCTTTCGACGCCATCAGGCGATACCTTCGCAGTCTCCAACTAGACGAAGCCTACCCCGACTGGCGAAACCCCTCGTCATAGTCGCGAAAAACCTGTGCCAGGAACGCCCTGTCATTGCGAGGACGAAGGACGTGGCAATCACGCAAGCACGCCTCAACCCAATGACTCAGGAAACAACCGGCTGAAGCGCAACCAACCCAACCACACCCACACCTACCGACTCAGCCAACCCCCCAGACACCCAGAAAACACGCCCTAGGCGTTAGCGGCGTTGGTCTTTTACGTAGTCGATAACTGCGCCTAAACCGTCGGGCGGAGCACCCAACTTAACCGCCTCGTCGAAGTCGGCTTCCGACTTCTCATCCTCGCCGATCGCAGCGTGCGCAACCGCCCGGTTACCATGCACATCAGCAACACCAGGCTTCAGTTCGATAGCTTTGCTGAAATTGTTGATTGCCTGCTCGAAATCCGCCATCGAAAGATACGCAACGCCCAAATTGAACTGAATCTCAGGATTTTCAGGATCGAGCCATGCAGCCTCTTCGAAATCAGAAGCCGCCTTATCAGGAATCCCAATCTGAGCGTTCTTCAACCCCCGAGCAAAAAACTCAGCAGCCGTCTTCGGCGGAAAATCAATATCTGCCTTGCCCATCTCGTGCGGCGTATCACCTGGCGTCGTCAACTTCGCAAACTCCCCAAAAGGTCTCCAGCTTGGATACCCGATTCTCAAACCTGTGTTCAGATTTCAATGCTAACCCGACAGAGCACTGAAGATCGTGGTAAAAATACCGGCACGCCCGGACCTAATCGAAATTACGAGCGATCAAGTCATTCGATGGGATCTGTCAGAACTCAGCGCTCTGAGGCAAAATGATGTTCGATTGAGCCGATATGATGTTCGAATTCATACTCAAAGAAGCGACGTTTCTCGCCGACCCAACACTCAAATTCGAGGTTGAACGCTGAGTCCTGACAGAACCGACGTAGATCGGTAGTGCGGGCAGGCCATGAACAGATCTCCTCAGCAAATGAAGATTGATGCTATTCTGCCCCCGACACTGAGTTTTGACGGAACCGATCACTTTCATACCGCGTACTGGTATTTTTGACGATTCTCCGGCCAGATATGACGAGAAGCACACTATTTCACACGAATGTCACGGTAAATCACAATATCCGTGGTCGATTCCATTTATCTTTCTTCTCAGTAATCGAAACTTCTGACCAATGGTCACCTCGACATCTTCTAGTGTGGAATTAGAACCATTGCCGAGCGTAAGTTCTTGCCCGTCGCTTCCGACATCCTCCTCGTTTGGAGCGGCGGGAAGATTGTTCACAGCCCGGCGTCAAGCCAGAGGGAACCGAGATTCGGCGAGCCAACCTGTCAACCCATCTCGTGAGATCGCAGCAATTTAGCGAGGGAATTAGCGACCCTGATTAAAAGAAAGCGGAATATATGGCGTTAACACTTTGTTTGAGGTGGTCCCGTTCGTCTGAACAACGCTACCCGGTTTTATAAGTGGAATCACCGCATCAGGTTCTGTCAGAACTCAGTGTCGGGGCAGAATAGCATCATTCCTCATTTGCTGAGGAGATCTGTTTATGTCCTGCTCACACTGCCTGATCAGATTTTTATTCAGATCCGTAACTACCGAAATTCAAGTTCAACTCTGCCATCTGTCCAGACGTACGCCCCCTTGAGGATCATCTGGAGCATCGCTTTCGCTTTAGGCACATCCAGATGTTCAAACGACTCATTGAACGAAGTTACTCGTTCCGGGAGCGACGTGACCGATTCTTGAGTAGCCTCAGCGATGTGTAGTTCTTCACGAAGTTCAGCGAGTCTCATCTCGACGCTGGCACGTTCACCTCTGTGCTCGGTATTAGCCTTGGAGAACTCTTCTTCGTTCAGAAGGCCACGTTTTAGGAAATCCAAGTGCTTGTGGAAGTCCGAGTCCAGTGTTTTCAGCCGTTTGTCTAACTTCACAAGCTCAGTCTTCTTGCGCTTGAGCCCGGTTGCACCGGTTTCTTTCAATATTTCAGCAACACGCACAGGATCGCTGAAT
>CAVOCL010000036.1:0-9855 GCA_963694185.1 Dehalococcoidia bacterium | reverse complement strand
AGCCTTTCTGACCTCGAAGATGATTTCGTTGGTCTTTCGACCGTACTTGTAGTCGATTCGATATCTCGAACCAGGCTTGGGTTCCCCATTGTCGATCCAGCTACCCGGTTCGTCCACATCGTGCACCCAAAGGTGCATATTCTCAGGATCGGAAATCCACTCCCAAACCTCAGCACCAGGCCGGTCAATCACGATCGTCGCGGTTCCGACTATGTTCATGATCCGGTCCTTTCTCGGTCTCGCTTGACGATCATCAAAAGAAAAAGTGCCATCGGCACACTAATCAAACGCTGCGCCGCCGTTTACGTTGATTGCTTGACCTGTGATTTCAAGGGAGTCGTCTGACGATAGGAACGCCACCGTCTTACCGATGTCTTCGGGGGTTTGCGGTCGGCCCAGCGGCATGGTCTTCTTGATCTGATCGATGAAAATCTCGTACGTGGTCATCTCCGCGTAATCGGGGTTCAGATCCTTGTGGTTCTGGGCGATCGCCTGCCACATCGGAGTCCACAGACGTCCGGGGCACACGGCGTTCACGTTGATGTTGTAGCCACCGAGCTCCATCGCCAGCAGGTGCGTGTACTGAATCGCAGCGGCCTTCGACACCAGATACGGGTGCTGGGCGTTACCACGACCTTTATCGCCGACACCACGAGGCTTGCGACCTCCGTGCGAAGCGATGATCACGATCTTGCCCTGCTCTCGGTCTTTCATGTGTTCTTTCACAGCGTCGGTGGTGTTGGTCATTCCCTGCACGTTCACAGCGAATGTCATGTCCCAATCTTCTTTTGTGAAGTCGACACGCTCGGCAAATCCACGACCACCGATTACTCCGGCATTCGGCACACAAATATCGATACCGCCCAGTTCAGATATCGTTCGACCGGCAAAGTGATCGAGTGAGTCTGGATCTGTGACGTCAACAGCACCGGCAATCGCCTTGCCGCCAGCAGTGTTGATCGCATCAGCGGTTTCCTGCGCAGTAGCCCCGTCGAGATCGCAAACAGCTACTGCCGCTCCCCTGCTAACGAGCACGTTCGCTATGCCAACGCCAATGCCTCGGCCGGCACCCGTGATCAGTGCGACTTTGTCCTGAAGTTGTCCTGCCATCACGTCAGCCATAAAAAATATTCTCCTGAACTTTGCGGGTACTCAATAAGATTCACCCCAGCGTACGCTAATTTGTGATTGGCGAATCATAGATCACGATGAAAATACTTGCTGAGATTTTGGGCTGCCATTCGTGACGCCTGAATGTAGACTTTAGATACGCGTCCGCAGCCTGCGGGCGTATTTTTTTGTGTAGACACGCCAGCCCGGCGTGGACTGCAGGAGTTACTCAATTGGCCAAGCGAACACTTACCGGCACCAGCCTCGACACCCTTGTTTCACTCGCAAAACGACGTGGATTCGTATTTCAAAGTTCCGAGATATACGGCGGACTCTCCAGCGTTTGGGACTACGGCCCAGTTGGAGTCGAACTAAAACGCAACGTAAAAGACGCGTGGTGGAAGTCGATGGTGCGCGAACGCGACGATATTGTCGGTATCGACGCATCGATTCTGATGCACCCGGACGTATGGGTCGCCTCGGGTCACCTGGCTGGCTTCAGTGACCCTTTGGTCGAATGTAACGAGTGTCACCGACGATATCGTGAAGACCAACTCGAAGGCGAAGTTTGCCCCAACTGTGGTGGTGACTTCGGACCTTCCCGACAGTTCAATCTGCTGCTTAAGACCTTTCTCGGCCCGGTTGAAGACGACGCGGCCACGGTCTACTTGCGACCGGAAACCGCCCAGGCGATGTTCGTAAACTTCGAGAACGTGCAGACTACTTCTCGAAAGAAGATTCCGTTCGGTATCGCACAAATCGGTAAATCGTTCCGAAACGAGATCACTCCAGGTAACTTCACTTTCCGAACCCGAGAGTTCGAACAGATGGAGATGGAGTTCTTCTGCGAGCCTGGCACCGATGACGAGTGGCACGAGTACTGGATGAAGTTCTCGATGGACTGGTTCAAAAAATTCGGTATTCGTGGCGAGAAGTTGATGCTTCGAGTTCACGAGGCCGACGAACTGCCTCACTACTCGAAGGCTTCAGCCGACGTCGAGTACGAATTCCCGTGGGGTTGGGGCGAGCTTGAGACGATCTCAAACCGCACCGACTTCGACCTAAAGGCGCACACGGCGAAGAGTGGGAAGGATCTTTCCTACTTCGATGATCAGAAGAAGGAACGATACGTACCGTTCGTGGTTGAGCCCGCGATGGGTGCCGACCGATCAGCACTGGCCTTTTTAGCTGATGCGTACGATGAAGAGGGCGAGGGCAAAGAAATGCGTGTTGTTCTGCGCTTCCACCCCGACATCGCACCGTTCCAGGTCGCCGTGCTTCCACTTTCTAAGAAAGACACCCTCAGCCCGACAGCGCGACGTGTCTACGATGTTCTGCGTCAAAACTTCAACACTCAGTACGACGGTACTCAGAGCATTGGTCGCCGGTACCGTCGACAGGACGAAATCGGCACACCACTATGTGTGACAGTCGACTTCGACACCCTCGATGATGACGCTGTGACCATCAGAAACCGCGACACCATGGAGCAGATTCGAGTGCCAATTGAGAACCTGGAAGCTGCGATTCGTGACCAAATGAACGCAATGCGGATCGACTGCCAGGGCTAAAACCCCGATCTAGCTGGGAACCGCTGGCGTGGGATGTGCGTATAACTAAGTGCATCTCACGCTGGCGGCACCGTTTCAGCGACGAGTTACGTCAGACTTAAAGATGTCCCCAAATTTCGTTTTTCAGTTATTCGCCTGGAGTGATCGTATCGATGGATCGAACTACTAATAAAGTTGCCAGCCGGTCTGGATCGCGCCGAGTTCTCAATCGGGCTTGGCTTCTGGCTCTGATCGGACTTGTTGCGATTGCTGCAGTGGCTTGCGGTAGTGATGACCCTGCGAAATCAGTCGCAGAGAATGCGGCCGACGGATCAAGCCAATCGGTCGGTAACGCTCCTCCTATAGTCGGAGAAACCTTCGAGCACGGTGATTTCAATCTCGAAATGCACGCAGGCAAGCCAATTCTGGTGAACTTCTGGTTCCCTTCCTGCCCACCCTGCCGAGCTGAAATGCCCGATCTACAGGTCGCCTACGATAAGTACGGTGATGATGTTGCGTTCATCGGTATTCAGCAGCTTGGACTCGATTCTGCGGCCAACGGCCAAGCGTTCGTGAGAGAACTCGGGCTCACGTACCCGAATATGCCCGATGTCAATTCGGTGGTGCAGTTCGGATACGAGGCGTTCTCGTTCCCGACCACTGTGTTTCTGAACAAGAATCACGATATCGCCCGCACATGGACCGGAATTATTGGCGAAGAGCAGCTGGCTGAACAGCTCGATGCGTTGCTCGCCAGCTAGCCAGCTAGCCTGGGTTTTCTGAATCGGTAGCCTGCAGAGAATCACCGTCTGGCAATCGCTGTTCAAACACATACCCATTCAGATGATCAGTTTCGTGCTGAATGACCTGCGCAAGATACTCAGTAGCGTCAAGCGTGTGAGAATTCCCTAGCGCGTCCTGAAAGTCGACCCTGACTCGCTCTGATCGCATCGGAGATCCCCAGTATCCCGGCAAACTCAAGCAGCCTTCGTAGTCGAACTGAACCGGCTTTGAAGATTTCACTATTTCGGGATTCACCAGAACCAATGGCTGATCAGTGCTGGGTATGCCTATGACAGCTACAGCCAGGTCGATACCAATCTGATTGGCGGCCACTCCGACACCCGGTGCCTCGACCATGACTGTCACAAGGTTTTTAACAAGTGAAATCAAGTTTGAGTCGAATTCCGTTACCGCGCGGGTCGGCGTCGAGAGTAATTGATCAGGAAATATGATGATTTTCGGATGTGACATCGCTGGAAGAAGGTATCAGTTGCAACGGGTCGTGGCCGCTCGCTGATGGCATAATCGGTGCATGTTTGGAGAAATTGATGCTGGTGATTGGGTCATGCTATTCGTGCGGTGGGCTCACGCTATCGGCGCAGTGGCGTGGATAGGCGGAAGTGCGTTCTTCGCATTCGTTCTACGCCCTGTTGAACGCGTCAATCCTGAACTGGTTCGCCCCATTATGCGTCCACTCGGTTCGGTTTACCGCGAACTCGTTGATATTTCCGTGATCGCCATCATAGTCACTGGCATCATATTGATGTTCGACCGACTAACGGGAAATGACGCTTCGACGTCATGGTTCATCGTGCTTGCCGTGAAGCTGGCGCTGGCGTTGTGGCTGTTTTATTTGGTGTGGCGATTCCGGCAGTCAAACTTCGATCCAACTGCGCAGCCCAGCGGGATTAGCGCACGTTTATCCTGGCTAATCGGCTACAACGCCATGGTGTTCATTGGCGTCGTGATATTCCTGCTGGCGGCGGTGCTACGAGTGCTGTTTGAGAGTTCGATTTCTAGCTAAGCCAGCCCGCTAATGCCTGAGCGGTCGGATTCTTCTGCCAACTCGGTAATCGTTCTCTTCAGCACAGGATGAACCAACTCTGGCGCTATCTGAACCAGAGGAACCAGCACGAACGCCCGCTCGTGCAGTCGAGGGTGAGGAACGGTAACCCCACTTGCCTCTACTACCGAATCGCCATGCAGCAACAGATCAAGATCAAGCGTCCGAGAAGCGTTCTTTTCTTCCCTGGCTCGACCCAGCGAGTATTCGATGGCCAGTAGCTCGGTCACGATTTCCAGCGGATCAAAAGTAGTTTCCAACGCGACGGCTTGATTCAGGTAACGCGGCTGATAGCCATCGACTCCCCACGGCTTCGTTTCGAACATTGAACTCACGGCCGTGACGTTTCCTACGCTCGATAACCGCTCGACTGCGCCCTGAAGGTTACGCGTGCGATCACCAAGATTGCTGCCGAGTCCGATATACGCCATCACGAGTCGACTAGGCATCGTTCACGTCACCCCTAGAAATCACATCGCTCATCTTTGCCACCCGTACCATCTCCTTAACATCGTGAACCCTAACGATATCGGCACCTGCCTGAATCGACAGCGCAACAGTCGCCGCGGTTCCAAACCGCCGATCATCAACAGGCTCGCCCGTAGTCGCTCCAATGAACGATTTACGAGAAGTTCCCAGTAGCAGCGGGAGTTTCAACTCAGTGCGAAGTCGAGCTATGTTTTTCAGAAGCATTAATGATTGTTCACCGTTTTTAGCGAACCCAATTCCCGGATCTGTGATCACACGAGAGCGATCAACCCCAACCACAGTCAGTTGCTCGATTGCAGACTGGAGATCGGCGATTACATCCTCAACCACATCGCCCGAGTGTCCACCAATGCGAATGTGACTCACGATGATCGGGACGCCCTTCTCAGCGACCACGCCAGCCATCTCGGCGTCGCCAAGCATCGAAACGTCGTTCGCGAGCACTGCCCCAACGTCAATCGCCGCGGCAGCCACACTCGCTTTGCGCGTGTCGATCGAAATCGGAACACCAAGCCTGCCGATCAAACCCTCAATCACAGGCACAACTCTGGAGATTTCTTCGTTCCCGACGATCGGCGCCGCGCCTGGATAAACGCTGACAGGCCGAGTCGACTCGCCGCCCACGTCGATAATGTCTGCACCTTCGTCTTCCATGCGTAACGCCTGGTCGATCGCCGCGTGAACATCACCAGGAGTCGGCAACACCCCGTCACCCGAAAACGAGTCGAGAGTAGCGTTCACCACGCCCATTACATACGTCCGCTCACCCCAAACGAACTCGTTTGAGCCAAGACGAATCGTCGAAAATGTTGTGTCGGAAACTGAAGACAAATGATCTAGTTGTAGGTATCGCCACTTCGATTTGGCAACACTTCAGGTAATTGCAGCGGAATTTTGCTCTCCAATTTTAACACTGGATAGGTGCGGAATAACCTCGAATGCGGAGTTGATGCACATCATGCCGTAAGTTAGGATTCACTGGCGCTTCGCGCCGTGGCAATCCAGCAGAAATTAGTCTGCCATTCCAATCTCACGAAGCACGCACTAAAACTCTAGCCAGCGAGGCATTGCGATAGCCACCGAATCCAAACCCGACGAGACTGAAGATCAGGTTCAGACGATAAAGCTGGAAGATCTCAAAGCCCGACGAAAAACCGCTCATCTCGGTGGCGGCGAACGACGAGTTGAATCGCAGCACAAACGTGGGAAACTCACGGCGCGAGAACGTCTTGTGAGCCTGTTCGACGATGGCAGCTTCACTGAGTTAGATACCTTCGCCACCCACAGGTCGACCGATCTCGGACTCGACAAGCAGCGGTTCGAAGGCGATGCAGTTGTAACTGGACACGGTACCGTCGAGGGTCGTCAGGTGTTTGCCTACGCTCAGGATTTCACTGTTCTCGGTGGGTCGTTGTCGCAGGTTGCGGCCCAGAAGATTTCCAAGGTGATGGACCATGCAATGCGCATGGGTGCGCCGATTATTGGTATCAACGACTCTGGTGGAGCGCGAATTCAAGAGGGAATCGATTCTCTCGCAGGCTATGGCGAAATATTCAAGCGAAACACTCTCGCATCAGGCGTTGTTCCGCAGATCACGATCATCGCCGGCCCTGCCGCCGGTGGCGCGGTCTACTCCCCTGCCCTTACCGACTTTATCTACATGGTTGAAGGCATTGGCCAGATGTACATCACCGGACCCGACGTCGTGAAGTCGGTTACTGGCGAAGAGGTTACGCACGAAGAGCTTGGTGGAGCAGCTGCCCACGCCTCACGCAGCGGAGTCGCACACTTCACCGCCGAGTCGGAAGAAGCCTGTTTCACTCACGTGCGGGCACTCCTTTCGTATCTGCCATCTAATAACGCTGAATCGGCTCCTTCTAACGAGCCCACGGACGCTCCAGATCGTGCCGACACAGCGCTTAGAGACGTCGTTCCCGACGCCGCAAATCAGCCCTACGACGTGATGGACGTGATTACCAAAGTGGTCGACAACGGCGATTTCCTGCCGGTTCACCACAACTTCGCACCCAACGTAGTTGTTGGGTTTGCACGACTCGATGGCATGAGTATCGGAGTTGTTGCCAACCAGGCCAACCAGATGGCTGGAATGCTCGATATCGACGCATCAGACAAGGCCGCTCGATTCGTTCGATTCTGCGATGCGTTCAATGTTCCGATCGTGACGTTTGTCGATGTGCCCGGATTCATGCCCGGAACACAGCAGGAGTACGGCGGACTCATTCGCCATGGTGCCAAACTGCTTTACGCCTACGTCGAAGCAACGGTGCCGAAGGTCACGGTTATTCTGCGAAAGGCTTATGGTGGTGCCTACATCGTCATGGGCTCGAAAGAGATGCGAACGGACGTGAACTTCGCATGGCCGGGATCGGAAATCGCTGTCATGGGACCCGAAGGCGCCATCAACGTTATTCGACGTCGAGAAATCGCAGATGCTGATGATCCGGAAGCAAAGCGCGCCGAACTAGTCGCTGACTACCGAGATAAGTTCGCAAATCCGTATGTAGCTGCCAATCGTGGTTACATCGACGATGTCATCGACCCCGCGCAGACCCGACCCGAGCTGGTTAAGGCGTTGCGAATGCTCGAATCTAAGGTCGACATCCTGCCACCGAAAAAACATGGAAACATCCCCCTCTAACGAGAAGAGTTAATGACCGAATCCTCCCAAAATCAAGATCAGGAACGCAACTACGCACCCAATGTTGTTGGGCGGCAGGAGTTTGTGGAATCCGTATCTCGGATGGCCGGAGAGGTCTGGGATTTTCACAATCGTTTCGAGGTTGGCTCAGGTCAGTTTCAAGGTCAGAGCGCAACCGAGATAGTCGCAAATCGAACGAGCATTTTGGACGAAGAGTTCAACGAGCTGGCGGCGGCGATATCGGATAAAGAAGGCGACGACGCCGTTGCCGATGAAACGGGCGACATTTTATTCGTGGCAATGGGCCACGCAGAAGCCATGGGAACACCCGGAATCGACGGTATGGACCGCGTGACCAACAAGTCAGCAGCCAAAACCAACGAGACCCATGCAATTAGGCCGGACACGGGCAAGGTATTACCCAGAAAAGGAAAACCTCACAAGTGGCAGTGACGACTCGATTGTTTTGAGTCTGAGTTCATTGCGAAACCACTTAGTGAGAAGCTTGAGAAGCTGAGGAAGAATTAAGTTATGAAGTTCAAAGTGACAGTAGTTGGTGCCGGTTTTGTTGGTGCAACAACCGCTCAGCGAATTTTCGAAAAGGGCTACGCCGACGTCGTTCTTGTCGACATCGTTGAAGGCAAGCCGCAGGGAATCGCACTCGACATGCTCGAGTCTGGCCCCGTGGTTGGAACCGACGCTCAGATCACGGGCGCAAACTCCTACGAAGACACCGCCGACTCCGATGTCGTGGTGGTTACCGCTGGAATCCCGCGCAAGCCCGGCATGAGCCGAGACGACCTGCTGATGACGAACATGAAGATCGTCGGATCTGTGACCGCAGAGGTCGCCAAGTACTCGCCCAACGCCGTATTGATCGTCGTTTCAAACCCGCTCGACGCAATGGTTCAGCACGCATACAGGGTCAGCGGCTTCCCGAAAGAACGAGTTATCGGCATGGCCGGTATTCTCGATACCGCCCGATTCCGCACGTTCCTTTCACAGGAACTCGAAGCATCCGTAACCAACGTTTCGGCCTACGTTCTTGGTGGACACGGCGACACGATGGTTCCACTGATCGGCTCGACCACCGTTGGTGGCGTTCCCGTAGCGAAGTTGATCGAAGCTGGCCGACTTGAAGAGATTGTTCAGCGAACCCGCGATGGTGGTGCAGAAATTGTTGGTCTACTGAAGACCGGATCTGCTTACTACGCACCTTCGGCTGCAGTCGCTCAGATGGTTGAAGCGATCTTGCTCGACCGCAAAGAAATCCTGCCTTGCGCAGCGTTCCTTGAAGGCGAATACGGCATCGACGGTCTTTACGCCGGTGTACCGGTCAAGCTTGGAGCATCCGGAATCGAAGAGATCATCGAAGTAGAACTAACCGACAGCGAATCGTCAGCCCTCAAGGCATCGGCCGACTCAGTTCAAGAACTAGTCGACATAATGGCGAAGGCCTAAAGCCAGTGGCTTGTTTTCTGAGAGATCGACAGTAGTTGACTACTAAGTCAGGATCGTTCTTCAGAAAGTATTGAATTCGAAATAAAGTGAGGCGACCGTTTTGGTCGCCTCGCAGGTAAGACCGCAGCAGCACAGGGTATTGGGGAAGCGACTGCACGAGCCTTTGCGGCTGAGGGTGCCTAGGTGTGGGCGACTGACGTGAACATCGAGAAGTTAAGCGATCTTGATGGCGTCACCGGGATTATGACGCGACGATGTGATGTGACGGACAACGACTCAATCGCTGCCCTGCTCGCCGAAACCGGTGCGCCGGACATCCTGTTCAACTGCGCTGGTTATGTTGCGATAGGAACGATCCTGACATCTTCAGAAGAAGACTGGGATTTCTCGTTTGAACTCAACGTGAAGTCGTTATTTCGTATGTTGCGAGCGTTTTTGCCGGGGATGATCGAAAACGGTGGCGGATCGATCGTGAACATGGCGTCGCTTTCATCTCATTTATTAGGTGTGCCCGACCGCGCCGCCTACACGGCTACTAAGGCCGCGGTTATTGGCATTACGAAGTCGGTTGCGAAGGATTATTTGTCGGACGGCATTCGAGTGAACGCCATCGCACCGGCTACAGTCGAAACGCCATCTTTACAAGATCGTATCAACGCCACTGGCGATGCTGAGGCCGCCCGCGCTGCGTTTATCGCACGCCAGCCGATGGGACGGGTTGGCACTCCTGAAGAGATCGC
>CAVOCL010000035.1:0-10125 GCA_963694185.1 Dehalococcoidia bacterium | reverse complement strand
CCATGATTGCTATTTCAACGCCTGTCGCCACGCCAACGGTTCCGGGAATTCGCTTTCCTGGGTGCATCGGGCTGGACGACATCTGGTGGGAAGCTTCGGTCATTCCGTAGGCTTCGAGCACAGGGCCCCCGAATCGTTCTTCGAGTCGTTCGAATACGGCCGGGGCAAGTGCAGACGAGCAAGATCGTATAAAGCGGAACGACTCACGGGGTGCATTATCGTCGTCGGCACGCATCAGTAAAATCTGGTGAATTGTTGGGACTGCTGAGTACCAAGTTGCGGAGTAGTCCTTCTGGAGTCCCCAGAAGCTAGAAGCGGAGAATTTCTCGGGAATTACGAGTGATCCGCCAGAGTTCAGGGTCGAGAGCGATGCGCCCATGAGTCCGTGAACGTGGAATAGTGGCATTACGATGATCGACACGTCTTCAGGCGTCAATTCGTAGTGGTTTTTGATATTGGTGATCGACGTCAGCAGGTTGGCGTGAGTGAGCGGAACGCCCTTTGGTCGGCTGGTGGTGCCTGATGTGTGCAGGAACAGCGCTACGGCGGATGCAGACGGCGGCTGTGCATCAGCAGATTTTGTGAGATTGCCAGTGCCGTTGCTGAGAACAACTGAGGAACCATCGAGAGCAGCATCGACAACGGGAATGCCGAGTTGTGTTGCGGCGTCTCGACCGTTATGTGCTCCGGGCGGAACGATCACCAGCTGGGCGTCGGCGTCTTCCATGAAGAACTTGAACTCGTCGACTGTGTATGCGGCGTTCAGTGGTGCGGCAACGGCTCCGGCTCGGGCTACTGCAAGAAATAGCACCATGAATTCGAGGTTGTTGGTGAGAACGATCGAAACTGGTCGACCCGGCTTCACGCCTGCTCCAGCCAGTAGGCCTGCCACACGTTCGATTTCTTCGCCGTACTGGGCGTAAGAAAGGGTTGGTCCGCCGGGAATGATGATCGAATCATCGCTAGCCGACGAAGGGTTTAGAAGTGTTGCAAGCGTGTTTGTTGACATGGAAACCTGAATGATCGAATGTGTTGGCTACTGCTCGCTCGTTGCAGGCGCGTGCTTATGGCGATATGCGAGCGAGAGCACGAATTGTAGTACTGGTGCGCAATGTTTGTGGGGTTATTGCGGAATTTGGTCGGGGTCGAAGCTATTCCCAGCTCCAAGCAGTAGAGGCGATGAGTGGGTTGTCTAGGTCGACGAGCAGGTGGCCGGTGTCGGTGAATCCTCTGTCGGCGAGTTGTGCTGCGTCGACTGTGCAGGTTTGAGGCTCGACGCAGAGGGCGTGCTCTGGGGAGTAGAACATGAAGTGGGTGATCGTTTCTGATCCCGTCATGGTCATTGTGAGTTCGGGCCAACTGAGTACGGCTCCGCCGCCTTTGTTCATCAGGAAGCAGCCATCGACTTCTTTGACCCCGAATCGTGTGCCCTGCTGCAATCGCTCGGTGATGGGGGTGACTTCGAGCTTTCCGTTGGCGGTTGCCGGGTATTCCAGCTCCCACTGTGCTTTGACATCGGCGGTTGCTGTTACGAGATCAGATCCGAGGGTTGTGTTGAACCACGGGTGCCAGCCGAGACTTCCCGGGAACGTTCGAGTTTCGTTTTCGTCGGCGATGAGTCGCATCGTCTGAACGAACGATGAGCCCTCAAGCGCCAGTGAGTACTCGACTTTTCCTTTGTAGGGCCAGGGGTCTGCGAGGGCTATTTCAAGTTCTAACGTGCTTTCAGTGACGGATTTGACGGTCCATTCGCGATCACGTTCAAGTCCGTGAATGGAGTGGGGCGGTTGGTTCATCGGAAGTTCGTGAATGCCGTCTGGAGTAACAAGTCGTCCATCACGGATTCTGTTGACCCACGGCGCCATGATGAACGAACCTTCGCCATGCGGTAGCTCGCTGGGATCGTGTTCGTTATCACCACCCGAAAGCAGTTCGTATGAGTTGCCGTTTTTGTGGACTTTGATAGATCGGAGCGATGCCCCGGCTTCTGGCGAGATCGTGACTGAGGCGGATTCGTTGGAAATGGTGATGTTTGCTGGCATATAGGAAAATTAAGGGCGTTTCGAGAGTATGATTCTTCGGGTTTTGGTAGCTGGGGCAATGATGCCACCATACTATCCGTCGTTTTCGTGAGCTTGCCTAGTTTATTGGAGAAATTATGTCTGAAGGATTCCCGTCCGCAGGGGACACCACTGTCCACTTTGGTCACATCGCATATCGGATGGAAGAGCGGTACGCAGCCCGTGATCCTAAAGTGAAATATTTTCAGACGTGGTCGCCTGAAGACACGATGAATCGCATCGAAGAAGCCGATGTGTTTGTGTGCTCGGGGTTCTGGGACAACGCATTGCTGGAGCGGGCTACGAAGCTGAAGTACATCCAGTCGATTGGTGCTGGGTACGATCAGTTCCCGCTCGACGAACTAAAGAAGCGTGGCATACGTTTGGCCAATGCATCAGGAGTGAACCAGAACGCTGTTGCTGAGCACGCAATGTCGTTGATTCTGGGCCTAAACCGGCACATCCACACCGGTCGCGACAATCAGAACAACCGCACTTGGCGAGGGATGCTGGGCGATCTCACGAAGCGAGAAGACGAGCTGATCGGCAAGACGATTCTCATCGTAGGCATGGGGGCGATTGGTTCTCGATTAGCCCGGTTCGCCAAGGCGTTCGATATGAAAGTTGTTGCGACTAAGCGAGACCCATCGACCGCTGAAGGGCCAGCCGATCAGGTAGTAACGCCCGGCAAGCTGGGTGAGTTAGTTCCCGAGGCAGATTTTGTTGCGCTGACGTGTCCTTTGACTCCCGAGACGACGAATATTGTTGATGCTGGTGTGTTGAGCGCTATGAAATCGACTGCGTATCTGATCAACGTTGCCCGTGGGCAGTGTGTCGATGAGCCGGCGCTTGCTGAGGCGCTGAAATCGGGTTCAATTCAAGGTGCAGGGATCGATCATTTCTGGAACGAGCCGCTTGAGGAAGAATCGGTCTTCTGGGGCATGTCGAACGTGATCATCACCCCTCATACAGGCGGCGAAACTCGGCTTTACGAAGAACGGGTTATCGACATTCTCAACGACAATCTAGGCCGACTGTGGAACGGCGAAACGGAGCTGCGCAACGAGATTGTTTAGCTGTGGCTGGGCGAGGTTCCTGTGACTCAGTAAGGTTTGCGAGCGACAACGATCATTCGGCGGGATGAGGGGGAGTATGGCTCGGAGTCGAACCCGCCGTACGCCCTTTGGAATTCGATTCCAGACTGGCTCATCATTTGAGTTACTTCGTCCAGCGTGTACAGGTGTATTCGATGACCAAACGACTCTCTTTGTGTGCCGTCGGGGTCGATGATTGTGAAGCTGACTTCGTTACGATTCGTTCGTAAATTCAGGTTTCGTTGTTCAAGTATCACAGTTCCATCGTCATTGACCCGGCGATCAAATTCTTCGTTGTTCTCGATTACCCAATCGCGGTTGATGAGGTCGATTAAGAGTTGCCCACCGGGTTTGAGGGATTCGGCGATTTCGTTTAGCACCTTGAGATCGTCTTCATCTGAATCGAAGTACCCGAACGACGTGAACATATTGATCACGTAATCGAACTCCCCTTCGAACGGAATATCTCGCATATCGCTTTGCACCAACGGCAGATCAACGCCTGTGTTTTTCGCAGCTTTTCGGGCGTCTGACAGATATTCGGCGCTTTGATCCTGCCCCGTAATTGCGATTCCTTTTGCGGCCAGGAGTACGGCATGCCGGCCCTGACCGCAGCACAGGTCGAGAACCTGATCACCGGGTTTCATCCCCAGTGTTTTGACCGCGAATTCCGCTTCTTTTACAGAATTTGTGAGCGAGGGGACGAGGGCTTGAACGTAGTCACGACCGTAGAAATCTTCGTACCAGGGCGTAGTTTTATCGGTCATACGAGGTATTTCGTGCGGTCTTCAACGCCCGCTTCTGTGAACGCCTGCCGCCGTTCGGTGCACTTGTTGCAGTTGCCGCAATGACTGGATCCGGTCGGCTGGGCGCAGGTGAGAGACAGTTCTATTGGCAGATCACTGTATTCCCGGATCAGCTCGGACTTCTTGTGATTCCGAAACGGGGCTTCGATCTTTACCTCGTGTGCAAGTCCGGCACTCAACGACGCTCCAAACGAAGTGAAAAAATATAGACAGTTGCAACTGGTGTCGGTGTGTACGACGCTACCGCGGTGCCCAAAGCTTGTTCTGCCGCCGACGTCGTCGCTGTCCGTTCCTCAGGAGATGGGTATTCACGGGTACTACTGTCGTTCGTATTGCTGCACGCCATGACGATTAGAAACGCGAATACAGCGAATTTCTTTAGGACGCGAGTGAATGTTGAAATCGGATATCTCCGGATGGGATCAGGTAAGGCGGACGCAAGAATGCTAGCAGCGGGTGCGAGACCGAGGAACGGCCAGCTGATGATGTTTATTGCGGCAATACGTGACCGGCAGCTACGCCAGTGCGATGAGTACGATTCCGCCCACAACAGCTGCGGTTGATAGTCCCTTGGTGACGATGTCGGCCCTGGTGAATTTTTCGGCTAGTGCTCGCTTGGCAAATGGCGCAAATACCAGAGTGATGATCAGTATGAATACTGGCCGTGTGCCGAGCAGTGCGCTAACTAGCGACACCGGTCCATTCGCAAGAGCCAGCAACAGAAATGCGTTGCCGAAAATAGGCCCAACTCCCTCGATGAACAGAATCGGTACAGCGGTTTTTCGATTCGAAAGAAATATGCCCAAATCCCTGACAATCGATGGCCTCAAGAACGGCAGTGCGAGCGTGGTGAACAGCCCGATTCCTCGGAACGACATGTTGTGCCATACATTCAGATCTTCTGACGACGTTTTCAGTAGTACCTGAGCAAGACCCACCAGTGCCGCCCCGGCTATCACGTACAGGTAGACCTTTGAAAATCCTCCCGAGAGTATTTGTTTTGGCTCTGCGGAAACTATGGCTGCTCCGCCAACTACGAGTAGTACGGCAAACCACCCCCACCATTCGAGGTGTTCGCCAAGAAAAATGACACCTAGGATCGCCGCGAATACTGGCGACGTTTGGGATACGGGAACGATGCGCCCCATCTGCTCGCGTCGTAATGCCCAGAACAGGACGATCAGGTAAACGCCCCAGAGGAGACCGCCAGTAATGGACTTCGCTATAGAACTGAAGGGCGCATCGGGAATGCCCAGAAGCAGGAGTATTGAGATTGCGACCGATAGCTGAATAATGCCAACGAAAAGATTGAAGCTTTCGATGCGTAGCTTGAGGCTCGACAGTATCCATTTGTCACCGATGGTGACGAGTGCGTAAACGAACGGGCTTGCGATTGCCGGTAGTACCCAGCTCAGTTCCAAATCGAACACTCTTTAGTGATGGAGATTTTAATCACTACGTTTGTATTCGCGTGGGATGAAGTCTGAACCTGAGCGATCTTCTGGTTTATACCCGAGTGCCTCTTTAGCGTGGGCGATGTCGAATATCTTCCAGGTGTTGTCGGAAGTTGCGTTGAAGATGTCGTAGCGGTGCGAATCAGGAGCACTTATACAGAGATCGATGATTTGAGCTGTGTCGCGGTGGCTTAGCCAGAGCGAAAGTGCGTATGGCGAGAACGTGGGATCGTCGGTTTCGAGAACCCACCCAATGCGCAGGTGGAACGAACTCACGCCGTGGTAGTCGTTGTAGTAGCTGCCCAGCGCTTCTCCGTAGGCCTTGGCTACACCGTAGTAGCTATCGGGGCGGATCATGTGCTTTTCGGTTACGAGTTCGTAGCTATCTTGTTCAAGCAGGTGGAAGTTTCCTTCATTCACATGCTTCCACGGCTCATCAAGATAAAACCCGCCCTCTGCGTGGTTGGAACTGGCGAATACGACTCGCTTCACACCGGCTTTCTTCGACGCTTCGAACACGTTGTAGGTGGCGATGAAATTGTTCTTGAGAATCGAATCCCATGATCCCGCGGGCGACCGATCGGCTGCAAGATGCACAACGGTGTCGATGCCATCGAACGCAGGCGTTATCGCTTCGAGATCGTCGAGGTTGGCGACTGTGGATGCGACGTTGGTGGCTTCTTTGAGATCGAGCGATGAGAACTCGTACTTATCGCCGAGCTTATCGATCATGATTGTGCCGATCAGGCCGGCACCGCCTGTGATTAGAACTTTTTGTTTGTTGCTTGGCATTTATTTTCCGGTTATTTAGATCGAAGTTCGGATCCTGCACGATCCTGTGGCGCGTATCCGAGAGCTTTTTTGGCGTGAGCGATGTCGAAGATTTTCCAGGTGTTGTCGGACGTAGCGTTGAAGATGTCGTAGCGATACGAATCGGGAGCGCTAATGCACAAATCTACGAGCTGCACGAGATCACGATGGCTAAGCCAGAGAGTCAGACCGTGAGACGACACCGTAGGGTCATCACCTCGAATCACCCAGCCAATTCGTAAGTGAAACGAACTCACGTTGTGATAGTCGTTGTAGTAGCTGCCCATGGCTTCGCCGTACGCCTTGGCGACTCCGTAGTAGCCATCGGGTCGTATTCGATGCTTTTCGGTTACGAGTTCGTAGTTGTCTTGTTCGAGCAGGTGGTAGTCGCCTTCGTTGACGTGTTTCCACGGTGGGACGGTGTAATTACCGCCTTCTGCGTGGTTCGAGCTGGCGAATATCACTCGTTTCACGCCTGCGCGCTTCGCCTGTTCGAAAATGTTGTAGGTTGCGATGAAATTGTTCGGGAGGTTCGATTCCCACGATCCATTTTGATTAGCATCAGCGGCGAGGTGAATCACCATGTCGATACCTTCGAACGCGGGCTCTATCGCATCGAAGTCGGCGATGTTGGCTACAGTTGATTTGACGCCTTCTGCCTCTTGAAGATCGAGTGACGAGAATTCGTACTTATCGCCGAGATTATTAATTAGCAGCGAGCCGATTAGACCGGCGCCACCAGTGATTAGAACTTTTCGTTTGTTGTTTGTCATTCGTGTTTTGGATTCTTTAGTTGGTAGATATTAGAAACGGTGAGCGTTGGGTTTGAAGCTGGCTTCGTAGAAGTCGGCAGCGTTTGTGCCCGGAGGTGCAATGCGGTCGATTTCGTCGAAATCATCTTGCGTTAGTTCGATATCAAGTGCGCCAAGATTGTCTACAAGCTGCTCCAGCGTTCGGGGGCCAGCTATCGGAGCTGTCACACCGGGCTGGGCGGCAACCCAAGCAAGTGCGATCTGAGCGATGGTTGCGTTGTGGGCTTTTGCGATCGGCACAAGCCCATCTGCGATATCCATCACACCGTCGCTGAATCGTTTCAGTTTGCCGGGGTCGGTTTCGTCGCCAAATCGAGTTCCTCCAGCCTGCTGAGCGGTTCGTGTGTACTTGCCGGTCAGGCCTCCGGCTGCGAGTGGCGACCACGGGATGAAAGCCAGGCCGTATGTTTGGCACATCGGAAGGTGTTCACGTTCGGCACGACGGTCGGCGAGGTTGAACGGCGATTGTTCGCTAACGAACCGTGTCTGACCAAGCTTTTCTGATGCCCAGAGCGATTCAACGACCTGCCACGATCCGAAATTGCTCGTGCCTGCATATCGGATCTTGCCAGAAGTGATCAGATCGTCCATTGCTCGAAGTGTTTCGTCGATGGCGATGTGCGGATTGGGTCGGTGAAGCTGGTAGAGGTCGATGTGATCGGTCTTGAGCCGTCTGAGGCTGTCTTCGCAACCTTCGATGATGTGGAGTCGGCTGGTTCCGATGGCGTTGGGCGCTGGGGACATGCGGCCGTTGACCTTGGTGGCGAGAAATACGTTGTTGCGCTTGCCGTTGCGGTGAAGGGCTTCACCCACGAAATCTTCAGATGCGCCGCTGCCGTAGACATCGGCTGTATCGAGGAAGTTGATTCCCTCACCAATTGCATGGTCGACGATTTTGCAGGTGTCTTCGAGATCCGTCTTTTGACCGAACATCATGCAGCCCAGCACGAGCGGGCTGATGTAAACGCCGGTACGTCCGAAAAGTTTGTATTCCATGAGTGTCTTCTGGCTGGCTGATTGGCAGTTGGATTTGTAACGTTTGGAACAAATCGCGCAAGTAAAACGTTATATCACTACAGGCTTATACGAGTCTGGGTAATTAGATACTTACGACAACACTGTTTGGCATTGATGCGGACTGTGGCCGCTGTAGGCTTTGGTTCATCGAGAGGGACAGCCATGAATTTACGACTAGGTCCGAAATATTCACTCGCGACGGGGATGATTTTCATAATCGCGCTGGTGTTTGCATCGGCATGCTCTGGCGGCAGCGATGACTCCGCGCCCGGCGGTGGAGCCTATGATTCGGCGTCCAGCGGTTACGGAATTACGGAAGAACAATCCGTGAGGTTGGAGCGTGGAGATTCTGCATCGGAAGTTGATGGATCATCGGCTCCTTCGCCTTTTGCGACTGCAGCACCGGCTGTCTCGCTGTCCCGAAACTCAAGCCAACCGGCAGCTGAGAGCGGGGATACTTTCGGACTTAAAGTTGAAACCGCAAGCGAAACCGTTTTCGGTGTCGACGGTGCCCCTGGGAGTCCTCGTGCTAGTGGCGTCACCAACAGCGGCGGCGGTTCTGCTTCTATCGAACAGGAGATCGCTTCTGCTACCGATGGTCGAATAATTATTCGCACCGCGGATATGAATGTCACGGTTGAAGACGTGACGATGACGCTGGATGATATTTCCAAGATTGCCGTGTCGTCTGGCGGGTGGGTAGTAACCTCGAACCAGCCTCGAAACTATTCGGGCAGCATTTCGATTCGAGTGCCCGCAGACCGCTTCGATGACGTTATTGAGCAGCTTTCTGATCTAGCAGTGAAGGTGAAGTCGGTTTCGACTCGAAGTGAGGATTTCACCGAAGAGTTCACCGACGTGACGGCGAGGTCGCTAACGTTGAAGGACACTTTGGAAGCGCTTCGTGTTCTCTACGATCGTGCGTTCTCGGTTGAGGATGCGATAACGATTCAGAAGGAAATTACCAATGTGCAGAGCGATCTGGAGTCGCTCGAAGCACGACTGAACTTCCTGTCGCAAAGCTCGGCGTTCTCGTTCATATCGGTCGATCTCGCATCAGTACCGTTTGAGCTAGTAATTGACGCCGGTGACGATATTGCTGCAGCAGTTGGTCATGCGATTACGTACCGAGCGAAGTTCACTCCGCCAGAAGGAATCGAAGATTTCAACATTAGGTGGAACTTTGGTGATGGATCACATGAGGTAACGACGAACCGGATTGCCCCAACTGGGAACGGTGATGAAGTAATTACTTCGCCGGTTATCCATGTGTTCGATCGTGATGAGGATTCGCCGTTCATCGTGACAGCGGAACTCGAAGGATTTGGCGATTCCGGGCTGGCCGAGGGTGAAGACACTCTCGTGACAACAGTAAGCCGCTTGCCGGTGATCGAAGTATTTGCTGGCGAGAATCAGGTTGTTGAATCGGGCAGCAGGGTTGAATTCCTGGCGTCGTTCACACGTCCTGAGGGCGTTACGGGAATCACTTACACCTGGAACTTTGGTGATGGATCGGCTCCTGTTGAGCCTGATCTTTCATCATCTGAAGAGGGCGGTCAGATCAAAATCAGCCACACTTACGCTAACTTCAGGCCCAACCCATACGTTGCAATTCTTACGGTGACGGGTCAGACCGAGGTTGGCGAGGTTGAGGCTACCGATGAAGTGCTTGTATTCGTGCAGGAAACCATTGGTGTTGCGGCTGCTGATCTCGATGCGGGCAGCACGACTCGGGATGCGGTTCGGACGCTGCAATCGGTTGGTGTGTTCCTTGCGAAGGCAGGACTCTGGCTGCTGATACTCAGCCCCGCGTGGCTGATCGGTGGTGGCCTGTTGTTCGTAGTGATGAAGAGGCGTAACGCAATTCGAATTCCACGACGGGGTTCGAAGTAGGGTTTTTAGTTTGAAAGTAGCGGGCGGAGTCTGAGTAGGCTCCGCCCGTTTGTTGTTGTCACGTGGAGCTTTTTGTCATTGCGAGGAGTTGCTCTGAACGACGTGGCAATCATGGGCATCTGCACTGATCTCAGGTATCAGTGAACTGTCTGTTAGCGCGTATGTGTGGCTTGCGATTT
>CAVOCL010000034.1:0-10244 GCA_963694185.1 Dehalococcoidia bacterium | reverse complement strand
TCGCCGAGTCGGAAAATTAAGTTGTACGAGGCAGGGTGGGCGAGGTTAGAATCGAGTGTCCCGCGATATAGCTTTTAAAGAAGACGAAGTGCCTGACCTCGACACAGAACCAACAGATTGTCCATCCACGTGTAGCTGCCGAATGCGGCTAGCGGAGGCACTCGTAAGGTACGTCGCCCACAGATTTGGGACGGCGGTGTAATGCCCGAAGCTGTATCGACACTCGCTCTTGCAGGGAGCGATCTTTCTGGAGTTCAACTCACTGGATTAGCGATCATGTCGCTGGTCGTTGGGGTCGTTGGCGGAATCGTTGGCATAGCGCTTGGCGTTGTGCGGCTGCCGATAATGACGTTCATTGGGATCGACCCGCTGATAGCAGCTAGCACGAATCTATTTGTCAGCGTGCTTGGCTCGATCGCTGGATCGTGGCCTGCGATTCTTCAAAACCGGGTTGTGTATCGAGTGGTGCTGGTAATCGGCATTCCAGCCGTCGCCGGTTCGTTCGTTGGTGGGCTCTACGCCGATATTGTTCCACGGGTAATTCTTCTCACTATCGTTGGACTATTACTGGTCTGGTCGTCGTTGATGATGATCGTTAGGGCAATGGCCGAAATACGTGACAAATCTGCTGTTCCTGACGATGGCGACCCGTCTACAGGTCGCGGTGATTTCACCAGAAAAACAATTGCTCGCGAAAGCTTTCTTGGCTTCGGAATCGGGATTATCGGCGGTGCGGTAGGACTTGCACTGGGCGTACTGCGAATGCCTGCGCTGATTCACGTTCTCAAAATGAAACCATCGCTGGCCGCAGGAACAAATCTCATGCTGACCATTCTCGTTGGATCATCTGGATTCAGCGGGCATCTGCTTCGAGGACGCGTCGATTGGTTGCTGGTTTCTTCTATTGGAATTCCGGCAATGATCGGCATGTTCGCTGGCTCCCGAATGGGCGGCAATGTCGACCCGACTAAGCTCCGACTCGCAGTTGGGGTCGTGCTTTTACTTGTCTCGCCGCTCGTGTTCTACGACGCGTTCTGGGGCTAGCCCGCTCCGTTTGTTCGGTCGTTTGGTCATCTGATAGTCGTTTGCGACCGGTTTACTGCCCCGCAACCCGATCCGGCGCACCTATAATCCGAACACTATGGAAATGTCTCCCGGAACATCGTTAATCGCGGTCATGCAAGTCGAAAACCCGTTGCAGCTCGTGGGCGTCACCAATGCTTATCACGCAGTGATGGCGAAGTCGGCCGGGTTCAATGCTCTTTACCTCTCAGGCTCGGGTGTTGCGACGTCTTCGTACGGGCTTCCGGATCTGGGCATGACGACGCTCGACAATGTGCTTGAAGACGTCCGCCGAATCACTTCTGCTGTCGATCTACCGTTGCTTGTCGATGTCGACACCGGCTGGGGCGGTGCTTTCATGATTGCCCGAACCATGAAAGAGATGGCCAAGGCGGGTGCCGCTGGCGTTCACATTGAAGACCAGGTGCAGGCGAAGCGTTGTGGTCACCGACCCGGCAAGCAGATTGTTTCCGTTGGCGAGATGTGCGATCGATTGAAGGCTGCTGCTGATGCGAAAGCCTACGACGATTTCGTGCTGATGGCTCGAACCGATGCGATTGCCAACGAGGGCGTAGACGCTGCGATTGAGCGATCGGTTGCGTACGTCGAAGCGGGTGCCGACATGATCTTTGCTGAGGCAGTTACGGAACTTGGTGACTACCGTCGATTCAAGGATGCCGTGGGTGTTCCAGTTCTCGCCAATCTGACCGAGTTCGGTCAAACGCCGGCGTTCACGATAGATGAACTGGGTAGCGTGGGTGTCGACATTGCGCTGTACCCACTTACGGCGTTCAGGGCAGCAAACAAAGCAGCCGAGAACGTGCTTAAAATTATTCGGGGAGCTGGTACTCAAAAAGCAGTCATCCCTGCACTGCAGACCCGTGATGAACTGTACGAATATCTCGAATATCACACATACGAAAGCAAACTGGATGAGCTGTTCGACGCCGAGTCGGACGACGATTCCACCAATTAGATCCACAGATAGGATTTCATCGATATGACTACTTCAGGTCTCAACGGAGTAACGGCTGGATCGTCAGCGATTTCCACGGTCGGGCAGACCGGGGTTGGGCTGACATATCGCGGGTATTCGATTACCGATCTGGCGGCCAATTCGACTTTTGAAGAGGTTGCCTATCTGCTTATCTATGGCAAGCTTCCTGGCCAGAAGCAACTCGATGGTTACAAGAAGAAACTCATAGGAATGCGGGGTTTGCCGGACGCCTTGAAGACGTTGCTGGAGGCCTTGCCTGCTTCCACGCACCCGATGGATGTTTTGCGGACTGGTACTTCGTTGCTGGGCACGCTGGAACCCGAGGGCGAGGGGGGCAGGATTGCTGTGGCTGTGGGCGATCGATTGACCGCAAGCTTCGGGTCGATGCTGGCTTACTGGTACAGATTTCACTCTCGCAACGAACGGATCGAAACCGAGTCCGACGAAGATACTGTCGCTGGGCATTTCTTGAGCCTAATGTCGGGCAAGCCGGCAGATCCGTTAAAGCGCGACGCTCTCGATACGACGTTGATTCTCTACGCCGAACATGAGTTCAATGCTTCGACATTTACAGCTCGGGTGATCACTTCGACTTTATCCGATTCTTACTCAGCAATCGCCGGGGCCATTGGCGCGCTACGGGGTCCGCTTCACGGTGGTGCCAACGAGGCGGCGATGGAGCTTGTTTCGTCGTTCGACTCACCAATGGATGCCGAGAAATCGCTACTTCACATGCTGAAAGCACGGCGGTTGATCATGGGGTTTGGACACCGGGTGTACAAGAATGGTGACCCTCGATCACCAATCGTAAAAGACCTTGCAAAGAAGCTTTCTGATGCTGCCGGGAATACGTCGTACTACGACATTTCCGAACGCATTGAAAAAGTGATGATGCAAGAAAAGGGCATGTTCCCGAATCTTGATTTTTACGCTGCGACTGCGTACCACATGTGTGGGATTCCAACGTCGATGTTTACACCGGTATTCGTGATTGCACGGACGTCTGGGTGGATCGCTCACGTGATCGAGCAACGGGATAACAACAAACTGATTCGCCCGCTATCTGACTACACGGGGCCGGAGCTGAGGGCGTACGTTCCAGTTGGGGAGCGCGGCTAGTAGTGGCATCAGAATCTAACGTGTTCGATTCCGTTATTTCCGAGATTGCCGACTATGCGGTTAATTACGACCCAAGCTCGGAACTTGCTCTCGAAACTGCTCGTTTTTGCCTGATGGATTCGATCGGCTGCGCGCTGCTGGCGATGAATTATCCGGCGTGCACGAAGCTGCTGGGCCCTGAGGTTGAAGGCACGATTGTGCCGAACGGATCAAGGGTTCCTGGCACTCGATACATGCTCGATCCAGTGAAGGCTGCATTTGATACCGGAGCGGCTATTAGGTGGCTCGATTTCAACGACACCTGGCTTGCTGCTGAGTGGGGGCATCCGTCTGACAATTTCGGCGCAATCCTGGCTATAGCCGATCACTTAAGTCGCAAGTCGAGATTAGATTCGACGAGTCAGATCAGCGTGAACAAAGTCTTAGAATTCGCGATTAAGGCTTATGAAATTCAGGGTGTGTTGGCGCTTCAGAATTCGTTTAATCGTGTTGGTATCGATCATGTAATTCTGGTGAAGGTCGCTTCGACGGCGGTTGCTACGGCAATGCTTGGTGGCGACGTGAGGCAGGTTGAGAACGCTGTTTCTAACGCGTGGCTTGATGCTACATTGCGGACGTATCGACATGCGCCTAACACTGGTTCACGAAAATCGTGGGCGGCTGGCGATGCGCTGGGTCGGGCGGTTCGGTTTGCGCAGAACGCCATGAAGGGCGAGATGGGCTATCCGTCGGCTCTTACTGCACCGGGATGGGGATTTCAGGATGTTTGGTTTAAGGGCGAGGAGATCACTCTTGAACGGAAGCTCGATGCTTATGTGATGGAGAACATTCTGTTCAAGGTTTCGTTCCCTGCTGAGTTCCATGCCCAGACGGCTGTTGAGGCAGCGTTTGAGCTACACGCCGGGGTGGCTTCACGACTGGACGAGATCGACGAGATCGTTATTACTTCGCAGGAGTCGGCACTCAGAATTATCGATAAGACGGGGCCGCTGAGTAATCCGGCTGACCGAGATCATTGCATCCAGTACATGACGGCGATAGGGCTACTGAAGGGCTCGCTAACGGCTGATGATTACGAGGACGACGTTGCTGGCGACCCGCGGGTAGATGCGCTTCGAGAAAAGATGGTCATGAAGCACGATCAGCGATTTTCTGATGAATATCTTGATGCTGATAAGCGTTCGATTGCCAATGCTGTGCAGGTGCGGTTCAAGGACGGCTCTTCGACTGAGAATGTGATGGTTGAGTATCCGATTGGGCACCGACGTAGGCGGGAAGACGCTAAGCCGCTGCTGGTCGACAAGTTCCGGGCGAACGTTGGGACTCAGTTGCAGGGCGAGCGGGTAGATCAGTTGACGGAGTTGTTTGGTGATCGGGTGGCGCTCGGAAATATGGCGGTAGATGAGTTGATGGATATGTTGGTACCTGAAGCGGAGTAGGTGCGATTTCCCGACCCTGTGGAGGGATCTCGGCGGATACTACGTTCATTCCGGTCAACGACCAGCGCGTCCCTGTCCTCAGATCCCGCAATCCGATCACCCTTCGACAAAGCTCAGGACGTACATCTTTCAGTACAAAAAGTCTGATCCGGTGCTAACCTTTTCAACTGTTCGCAATTCCCGATTTCTGCTTGAATTTATTCGCGCCGAAATCGAAATACTTACTCCTGCTCTGACCCGTTATTAAGAACTAAGAAAACTCGAAACCATGGCCAAAACTACCGGTAGTGATCTTCTCGTTCGTGCTCTGCGTGCAGAGGGCGTCGACGCCGTCTTCGGAGTTGCTGGAGATCACATTCTCCACATGCTCGACACGATGTTCGATTCTTCAATACGCATGGTCGACTTCCGGCACGAGTCCGGATCAGGGCACGCCGCCGATTCCTACTCAAGAATTCTCAATAAGGGCGGTGTCAATCTTTCGACAACGCCCGGTCATGCCAACGCACTGGCCGCACTGGCAAACGCTCTGCATTCCGAAGCGCCGCTGATCAACATCGCTGGTTCTGCTGAATCGCCCAACATGGGTCGTGGTGCGATGCAGGAGTTCGACCAGGTCGGAGCCGCTGCGCCGATCACAAAAGGCGCATGGAATGTCCCCAGCCCGGCTCGCATTCCCGAGTACGTTGCATTGGCGTTCCGTACGGCATTGAGCGGTCGACAGGGTCCGGTTCACCTGACTATCCCGCACGATTTCCAGATGGCCGAAGTCGACGATGCTGAAGCTGCCCGCTTCACACCGAACGAGCATGGCTCACCGCTTCATGTGCTTGGTGATCCAGAACAGATTGAGCGTGCGATAGATATTTTGAGTTCGGCACAGCGACCTGTGATTTTCGCAGGGTCCTCCGCCGGAGCGACCGCCATTCCATCTGAGGTTCTGCGGCTGGTCGAGACGCTTCGCATTCCGTTCTTCTCAGAAGACTCGGCGCGGGCATTGATTCCTGATTCTCACGAGTATTCGATGGGTCTTGGCTACCAGCCACTGAACCTGACAGTTCGGAACGTTGGCGAAGCCGATGTCGTGCTGATGCTCGGCAAGAAGCTCGACTACACAATCGGTTTCGGTGGCAACCCGCCGTTTGCGGATGACACCAAGTTCGTTGTCGTCGACCCGTCACCGGCGCAGATAGCTCGTGCACGCACAGCAGCCGTTGGTATTGTTGGCGATCTGGGGCCAGTAATTACGCAGTTGGCCGATGCCGCAGCGAAGCGGAACTGGACGGAGCGCACCGAGTGGGTGAGCAAGCTACGCACGGCGTTCGATGATTGGCATTCTGGTTTGGAAGCGCTCGGCAAGGTCGAGAATCCAATGCACCCGATGCACGTTTCGAACACGTTGCAGAAATTTATTGACCACGACACCCACGTTACGTTCGATGGCGGTGACTACTGCCACTTCTTGCGGGCTTCGATCAAGCGTGATCAGCCGTACCGGTTCCACAACGTTTCGAGCTTTGGCATGATCGGCGTGGCACTTCCGTATGCCGTGGGAGCGCAGGTTGCACTGCCGGGCAAGAAGGTCGTTCTGGCGAACGGTGACGGATCGCTTGGGTTCAATGGCATGGAGATCGACACTATGGTTCGCCACAACCTGCCGGTAAAAATGTTCATTGGAAACAACGCTATTTGGGGCATCGACTGGCAGATTCAGAAGGGCATCTTTGGTCGCCCGGTTTGGACCGACCTGCTGCCGACTCGCTACGACATCATGGCGCAGGGTCTGGGTGCGTATGGCGAGCATGTGACGAAGGCTGAAAATCTTGAAGGCGCGATGAAGCGGGCGTTCGATCACGATGGTCCTGCGTTGCTGAACATCGACATTGAGAAGGTGATTAGCCCAGTTGCAGAGGCTGCGATCGATCGCAAATCTGGATCGCACGGGTAGGTCAGAGGGGGTCTTTGGAATGCTTCCTGAAGAGTACTTTTATAGTGAGAACGACGTTGAGAAGCGGGAGTTGCTTCCGGGTGTGTTCGCACGTTTGATTTGGGGCGAGAAGATCATGATGGGGATTATCGATATTAATCCTGATACCGAGGTTCCTAAACATTCGCACCCTCACGAGCAGTGCGGTCGGATTCTCTCAGGCGAGGCGTGGTTTTACGTTGGCGATTCTGAACAGCTACTCGTTGAGGGCGACCATTACGTGATTCCTGGAGACGTCGAGCATCGGGTTGTGGCGACTAAGAATGGGTGTACTGCGCTGGATATATGGTCGCCGATTCGCGAGGAATACATTCGCGAGGATGTTGGGTTTTTCAGGGATTAGGCATTTTGGTGAGTCGTATGTCCAGTTGAATTACGACCCATGTAGTTGTCGTAATGGGCGGGAATTTCTAGCGGGAAATAAGTCGTCGTGGTGAGATTCACAATCTCGTTTTCGGTAGATTGAAATTTGCGAAACATCAGGCACGCTGCACTCGTCACCGCCCATCCACCGAAGGTCCCTCCACAGGAGTCGGGAAATTGACGTGGGGCGGTTACCCTAATCTCATGCAGTGCTTCTGAATTCACCCCGCTGAACCACAAAAACAGTCATATACTTGTTCGCTGTTTGACCGCTGTTTATTCGTCGCTTCGCGACAGTTTCGATTACGAGCATCATGACCCAATCTCCTTCAATCATCTACACGTGGACCGACGAGGCGCCGGCGCTTGCGACACATGCGTTTCTCAAGGCCATCACAGCGTTCGTTGGCACGACAGGAGTGGAGATGGAGACCCGCGATATTTCATTGGCCGCTCGGGTTCTCGCACAGTTCCCCGAGCTGTTGGGCGACAAGGCTGTAGATGACGATCTTGCCGAGCTGGGTCGGTTGGTGGAGCTGCCAGAAGCGAACATCATTAAACTGCCGAACATCAGCGCCTCGATACCGCAGATCAAGGACTGTATCGCTGAGCTTCAGTCGCTCGGGTTCCCGATTCCTGATTACGAAGATGACCCTAGCAATGATGCTGAAAAAGATGCCAGAATCCGCTACGCCAAGGCGTTGGGTAGCGCGGTAAACCCGGTGCTTCGACAGGGCAACTCTGACCGTCGTGCACCGAGGGCTGTAAAAGATTATGCGCAGGCGAATCCTCCTCGAACGGGCGAGTGGCAGCCCGATTCGAAGACTCACGTCGCGACCATGAGCGATGGCGACTTCTTCCACAACGAGAAATCGGTGACGATCGAGTCTGCTACTACGGCGAAGATCGAGCATGTTGCGAAGAATGGCACAGTGAAAGTGTTGACGGAATCGCTCCCATTGCAGGCAAGTGAGGTTCTTGATGCGACGTTCATGAGCCGCGCAGCGCTGGTGAACTTTTTCACTGAACAAGTTGCAGATGCCAAGGCCAAGGACGTGCTTTACTCATTGCACCTGAAGGCCACAATGATGAAGGTTTCCGACCCGATCATTTTTGGTCACTGCGTGCGCACTTATTTTTCAAATTTATTTGCAAACCACGAACCCGAAATCAACGAGCTTGGCGCCAACCCGAATAACGGTTTTGGCGACGTTCTGACCAAGCTTTCGGGATTACTGCGTGATCCCGATGGTGCGATTGTTGCCGACCTCGAAAAGGACTTTGCAAACGGTCCTAAAATTGCCATGGTCGATTCGTCCAAAGGCATCACGAACCTGCACGTCCCGAGCGATGTAATCATCGACGCTTCGATGCCCCCAATGATTCGAGATTCTGGTCGGATGTGGAATTCCGACAACGAACTTCAAGACGTGAAGGCGGTCATTCCCGATTCGACTTACGCCGGAATTTACGACGTGACGGTTCGAGACTGCCAGGCACACGGCAAACTTGATCCGGCGATCATGGGCAGCGTTCCGAACGTTGGTCTTATGGCGCAGAAGGCTGAAGAGTACGGCTCGCACGACAAGACCTTCGAAGTCGGTGCCAGTGGCACGGTTCGAATTGTCGATGACTCCGGCGCAGTCTTGCTTGAGCACGATGTTGAGCAGGGCGATATTTGGCGGGCATGCCAGACGAAGGATGTTCCGATCAAGGACTGGGTGAAGCTTGCGGTTCGACGTGCACGAGCAACCGGTTCACCGGCGATTTTCTGGCTGAACAGCGCTCGAGCGCATGATGCTCAGGTAATTCGCAAGGTCGAGACGTATCTTGCCGATGAAGACACCGATGGTCTGGATATTCAGATTATGACTCCTGAGGCGGCGACACAGCTTTCGCTCGACCGCATTCGCAAGGGCGAAGACACGATTTCAGTAACGGGTAATGTACTTCGTGATTACCTGACGGACTTGTTCCCGATTCTCGAGATCGGCACTAGCGCACGCATGCTTTCGGTTGTTCCGCTGCTGAACGGGGGTGGTCTGTTTGAGACTGGTGCGGGTGGTTCGGCTCCCAAGCACGTGCAGCAGTTCGAAGAAGAGGGGCACCTGCGATGGGACTCACTTGGTGAGTACATGGCGCTTGCGGCTTCTCTGCAGCACCTGAGCGAGCAGTTCGACAACGAGGGTGCTAGGTTGCTCGGTGACGCGCTGGATGCGGCTACGGGTCGGTATTTGGCGAATGATCGTGTGCCGTCTCGTAAGGTCAAGGAACTTGATAACCGGGGCAGCACGTTCTACCTGACGCTGTACTGGGCAGAAGCGCTTGCTGAGCAGACTGTGGATGTAGAGCTTGCGAAGCGGTTTGCTGCGGTTGCTGTGGCTCTCGGTGACAACGAGGACAAGATTGTTGGCGAACTGAATGATTCGCAGGGTGCTGCTCAGGAATTGGGCGGCTACTACATGGGCGACGTTGATTTGCTGACTGCTGCGATGTGCCCGAGCGAGACGCTGAACGAGATTATCGCGGGCGTTTAGCGTTGGGCGTCGGCGGACGACTTGGTCGCCGCACGTTTCACAAGATGACCCATGTTCACACCTGGGCGCATGTTGACTCGGATTTGGCTCGCGGCTAGTCTCGTTCACTCACACCGATATTGATCGAATACGAGGATTTATCACGCTACTTCCGAGTTTATGGCGGCGATGGCAGGAATGTCGCAGGAGCAGATGGCCGAGGGTATGAAGGGGTGGGGCGTTTGGGCTGAATCGTGTGGTGAAGGACTGGTCGACATGGGCACTCCGCTGGCTGGCGGGCTGCAGCTATCGTCAGAAGGTAGTTCGCCAAGCGGCCAGGAAGTTACCGGGTATTCGGTTATTCAGGCCGAGAACATGGCTGCTGCGGAAGCGATGATGCAGGGTCATCCTCACCTTGGAATGGCTGCCAGTTGCACGATAGAAATTCACGAGGCCTTGCCGCTTCCTGGTATGTAAAAAAACTCGGGCTTCTACTGTGGAGTCTGAGTAGATAGAAACGAGGTCAAGTCGCCGGCGATGTGGCCTTGTTTCTGATCGTGTCGATACTTCGAGTACTGGTTCGGCGATGAACTGCCTCCGCTGGCGGTTCGACATGTCATGCCAATGAGCCATAATAGGGGTGATCGGTGATCTGTTTTTTTCTTAAGCCGAATAACTCAACAATACTTGTTGCACTGTCGGGCACTGGAGTTCTGATACCAGGCGTTCAAAATGCGGCTGATCGGAATAATTAATGGCCC
>CAVOCL010000033.1:0-10341 GCA_963694185.1 Dehalococcoidia bacterium | reverse complement strand
GAAAGTCTACCATCGGGTTGGCATATAGACCACCTGAATTTTAAGGCAGTATGCCAACCAACACGATTCGACTACCAGCGGGCGGTACGATTTTCCTCGAATGAGTCGATTGCTTCGCCGAGGTCGAGCGTCATTCCGACGTCGTCGAGACCTTCCAGCATGGAGTTCTTTCGGAAGGGGTCGACTTCAAAGCTGGCGTTCAGACCTTGAGAATCGGTCACGGTTTGCGATTCCAGATCGATAGTTACCTTGTAGCCTGAGCCTCGAAGTGCGCGGGCCATGATGGTGTCGACTTCGGAGTCGCTAAGTACTACCGGCAGCAAACCGTTTTGCATGCAGTTGTTACGGAAGATATCGGCAAAGCTCGTGGCGATGATGGCGCTAAAGCCCATTTCCATGAGAGCCCATGGGGCATGTTCTCGTGATGAGCCTGAACCAAAGTTTCGGCCACCAACCAGAATGTTTGCCTTACGGTAACGATCTTGATTCAAGATGAAATCGGGGTTGAGAACGCCATCTTCGAGATATCGCCAGTCGAAGAATGCAAATTCTCCGAAGCCAGTTCGTTCAATACGCTTGAGGAACTGCTTGGGGATGATCTGATCGGTATCGACGTTGGCTCGATCAAGTGGTGCAACGATGCTCGTGAGCTTCGTGAACTTTTCCAATTTAGTTAACCCTTGCCTTTTTCACTTTTGTCGACTCGTCCCCTTTTGGAACGAGCTCTTCTATTTTCAGAATCTTTGCGCCTGATGCCATCTTTTAGAGCCTCTTCGAGAGGGTCAACCGGGAGTGGAGGCGTAACAGTGATCTCGCCCACTTTTTTGCGGCGAGCTTCCTGTGTACCGTGAAGCCCTACCGCAACGTATATCGCTGCAATTCCAAGAACAGCGAGCAGGATATCGGCGTAGACCAGTCGCTGGTGAGCGACGATCACATCGTCGAGCGAATCACGAACCGAGTACCAGAACCAGCCGATGCTTCTGGGATTGAATATGAATACAGCAACGAAAATTGCGGCCCAAACATGAACCCGTAAAGGAACCTTGCCTTTTTTCTGCCAGTCAGTTTCATCCATGGTCGATACCGTAGGATCGCTACCTCGAAATAACTCTCTGAACACAGCCCACGGCTTAATCAGATTGAACACTGGGATGAAGAACCACATGACTGCTTTCTCGGGAGAGAAGCCTTGCTTGGCGCTCTTCAATGTGAGCAGGTTCCGGCTAGCGCGATGAGTGAACGATGCGAATGCAAAAATGTTCACAAGCAGCAATCCCATAAGTGCGACGGTCAGGAACGAACCTGTGCCCTTTACGGACCCATAATCGCTCTGAACGGAAAACAACCGAGTGCACTCGGGAATTGAAATGAACGCGCCGTCTGGATCGGCACATGTCAGGCCTTCCCTCTCGGCGAAATCGATCATCGAAGAAGGTGAGAGGAACGCGGGAGGTGCGCTAACTATTCCCTGATCTTGAAGCTCCACAAGGAGGTTCGCCGTCGCTCTATCTTGAAACGCCAGTGCAACAGCGATTACTGACCAGGCGAGAAGCACAATAACGACCCATTTGAGTTGGGTGCTGTTCGATTCGTACTTATACGGATCGTATCGCTTGATCTTGGCCTTATCCATCTCGTTTCGACCGGTAAGACGGCCGAAAAAGCCGTGACTACCAGGCGCAACCCTGAGTCCGTTTCGAGTACGTCGGTCACCGCCGGAGGTTTCTCCGCGGCGAGAGCCGCCTCGACGTCGCTCGTCGGGTGGGCGAGGGTCGAAGTTCGGTGTTGGATTTTCTCCAGACTCTGGCATTACTCTGTGTCCCAGTCCCTAACATCTACAAAATGACCTTCGATGGCTGCTGCTGCTGCCATTTCCGGGCTTACCAAGTGTGTACGTCCGCCCTTGCCCTGTCGGCCTTCAAAGTTACGGTTTGAAGTTGAGGCACAGCGTTCGCCGGGCACGAGAATATCGGGGTTCATGCCGAGACACATCGAACAACCTGACTCGCGCCACTCGAAGCCAGCTTCCTTGAAGATCTCGTCGAGTCCTTCTTTTTCAGCGAGCATTTTTGTGAGGGTTGATCCGGGCATGATCTGAGCTCGAACAGTTGAAGCAACTGTGTGGCCCTTGACGATCAATGAAGCGGAACGAAGATCCTCGATTCGAGCGTTTGTGCAAGAACCGATGAATACTCGATCGATCTCGATATCCTCGATTGCCGTACCGGCTTTGAGGTCCATGTATTCGAGTGCTCGTTCAGCCGAGGACTTGTCGGCGGGGTCGTCGAAATCTTCTGGTGAAGGAACCCGAGCGGAAATCTGAGTCACCTGACCGGGGTTGGTGCCCCAGCTTACGTGCGGCTCCAGTTCATTGCAGTCGATCTCGATAAGTTCGTCGAACTCTGCGTCTTCGTCGGTAGCAAGCTCACGCCATTCGGCTACGGCTGCATCGAAGTCTTCGTCCTTGGGAACGAACTTTCGGCCACGCATCCAATCGAACGTGGTGTCGTCGGGGGCGATCAGACCGGCTCGTGCGCCAGCTTCGATCGTCATGTTGCAGATAGTCATTCGACCGGCCATGCTGAGGGCTTCGATCGGTTCGCCGGTGTATTCAATTACATATCCGGTGCCGCCAGCAGTGCCCATTTCGCCGATTGCGGCGAGGATCATGTCCTTCGCTGTTACGCCCTTCTGCAGCTCGCCATTGAAACGAACTTCCATCGTTTTTGGCTTGCGCTGGCGGAGGGTTTGAGTAGCGAGAACGTGCTCGACTTCTGATGTACCGATACCGAATGCCAACGAACCGAACGCACCGTGGGTCGATGTGTGCGAGTCGCCGCAAACAATGGTCATGCCGGGTTGGGTGTAGCCCTGTTCCGGACCGATGACGTGAACGATGCCCTGCGCTGGTGAATCGACGTCGTACAGGACGACCCCGGTGTCTTCACAGTTCTTGCGGAGAGTATCGACCTGAATCCGAGCGATAGGATCTTTGATCGTTTCGGCTCGTGTGTCGTCTGTCGGAAGGTTGTGGTCGACCGTCGAGATCGTGAGATCGGGTCGGCGCACCTTGCGATTTGTAATACGTAGGGCTTCGAACGCCTGCGGCGAAGTGACTTCGTGTACCAGGTGTAAGTCGATGTAAATCAGAGCTGGCTGGCCTTCAGGCTCGGCAACGATGTGTTGCTCCCAGATCTTTTCAAACATGGTTTTAGCCATGTGCGCGTAACCCTCCATAAAAACATTTTGGCCACAATAAATTAATGCGAGCAGAAATAGTAACGCAAAAGCGGCACCCCACTAATTGTTTGCCAATTTTGGGGGATGCCGCCTTTTTATGTTTAATCTTGCGATTTGCTAACTAGACCGCACCCGTCGTTGCAGAACGATCTTGAATGCCGATGGTAATCAGCCTGTTGATTGCATTTACGTATGCCTTGGCAGATGCCACAACGATGTCGGAATCGGAACTTCGACCGGAGTAAACCGAGCCGTCTTTCGCAACCCTTATCGTTACTTCACCCAGCGAATCGATGCCTTCGGTGACTGCTGTGACAGCGAACTCAGTGAGTTCGATATCAAGGCCAACGACTTCGTCAATTGCTTTGCAAACGGCATCGACAGGACCAGTGCCCTTCGCCTCAACCGTGCGTGATTCACCGTCTGGGGTCTCGAGTGTGACCCTAGCCTGAGGCTCGGTGTCGTTACCGCACACAACGTGAACAGCGCCAACTTTGTAGGTGCTGTCGGTGTCGATATTGCGGTGCTGCTCCGACATGAGCGCCTCGAGGTCCATGTCGGTAATTTCACGTTTAGTATCGGCCAGATCCTTGAACGTTACGAACACACTTGCGAGTTCGTCGTCGCTGAGATCGTAGCCGAGTTCGTGCAAGCGAGATCGCAATCCCGCCCTACCCGACAGCTTGCCGAGCACGATCGCCTGACCACGCCATCCGACGGTGTCGGGTTCCATAATTTCGAAGGTCGTGCGTTCTTTCAGGTACGCATCCTGGTGAATACCAGATGAGTGCCTGAAAGCGTTTTGACCGACGATAGCCTTGTTCGCCTGAACGGGTATGCCGAATATCGAACTAATCATTCGGCTTGAGTTGCCGATTTCGGTTGAGTTCACGCCCATGGTCACGTTGTAGTGATCAGGTCGGGTTTCGAGCGCCATGATTACTTCTTCGAGAGCAGCGTTACCCGCACGCTCGCCGAGTCCGTTTATACAGCCTTCAACCTGACGTGCACCGTTTTCGATCGCAGCGAGCGAGTTGGCCGAAGCCATTCCCAGATCGTTGTGACAGTGAACACTAATCACCGCCTGATCGATGTTCGGCACGTTATCTATGATGCCTTTGATCAGCACACCAAACTCTTCGGGTGTTGAATACCCGACAGTGTCTGGAATGTTGACCGTGGTTGCGCCTGCCTTGATGACAGCTTCAACCATGGCGTAGAGATACTCTGGCTCGGTACGCGAGGCGTCCATCGGCGAGAACTCAACGTCATCGACGTAGGTTTTCGCATGGGCGACTGCCGTCACGGCCATGTTCATGATGGCTTCACGGTCTTTCCGCATCTGGTGCATCAGGTGGATGTCGGAAGCTGAGAGGAACGTATGAATACGTGCGTTCTCAACCCCTTCGAGCGCCTTGCCTGCAGCATCGATATCGGCTTTGACTGCCCGGGCCAGTGAAGTAATAATCGGGCCTTTCACTTCGTTGGCGATGCGGCGCACTGCCTCAAAGTCACCGGGTGAACTGCCAGCAAATCCCGCCTCGATCACGTCGACGCCTAGCTTGTTTAGCTGGTGAGCGATACGAATTTTTTCTTCAACAGTTAGACCAGCGCCGGCAGATTGTTCGCCGTCACGTAGGGTCGTGTCGAAAATAATTACTTTGTCTTGTGTATCGCTCTTTCGCGCCATGTGAATACCTCCAGCGCTCGACCATCTTTGACGGGCTACACCCGCCGGGTTTGAACGCCGATCCGATAGTTAGTGGATCGGCGTTCTCTCTAAACAGGAGTGACTATGTAGTCGACTCCAACCAGGGCATCATGTCTCGGAGTTCTTTACCGACTTTTTCGACTCCGTGAATTTTGTTGTCGGCACGCATCTGCTTGAACTTGTGCTGACCTTCGTCGTTCTCAGCGATCCATTCTCGGGCGAATTCGCCTGACTGAATTTGCTTGAGAACTTTTTCCATATTTTTCTTCACATTGGCGTCGATGATGACCGGGCCACGTGTGTAGTCGCCGTACTCAGCTGTTTCACTGATCGAGTACCGCATGTGACCGAGGCCACCCTGGTACATCAGGTCGACAATGAGCTTGAGTTCGTGAAGAACCTCGAAGTAGGCAGATTCCGGCTCGTAGCCAGCTTCAACAAGAACGTCGAATCCGGTCTTCACCAGTTCGCTCACACCACCACAGAGAACGGCCTGCTCACCGAACAAGTCGGTTTCAGTTTCTTCCTTGAAAGTGGTCTCAAGAATGCCGGCTCGTCCACCACCGATGCCCTTGCCATAAGCAAGTGCAAGTTCGTGGGCTGTGCCTGATACGTCCTGGTGAACGGCGATGAGACATGGAACACCAAGTCCTCGCTCGTACACGGCCCGTACGCGGTGACCGGGGGCCTTCGGGGCGATCATCACAACGTCGATGTCGTCCGAGGGGTTGACCTGATCATAGAAAATAGTGAAGCCGTGGGCGAAGAGGAGAGTCTTTCCTTCAGTCAGGTTAGGCTTTACGTCTTCTTCGTAGACACGCTTCTGAACGGTGTCGGGAAGGCAGAAGGAAATCAGATCGGCACGCTTGGTTGCTTCAGCGTTCGATACAACTTCCAGGCCAGCTTCTTCAGCGGTCTGCTTACTGCGGCTGCCTTCGTAAAGGCCAACAATTACGTTGAATCCGCTTTCCTTGAGGTTTAGCGCGTGGGCGTGACCCTGCGATCCGTAACCGAGTACTGCGATTGTTTTGTCACGCAGTATCGAATCATCAATATCTTTGTCGTAAGTGAGAGTAGCCATTTCGAATTGTCAGCCTTAGGGCTCGTGATTTTGTGTGTCGTTCTCTTTTGGTGGCAGTCCCACCAGAAGTTGTTTTGTAGAAGCGTTCTTACTTAGACGCTTCCAGATTCACCGGATATAACGGGCAGGATATAGGTTGGCTTGCTGGCATCGGATTGGAACAAGCCATCGTCTTCGCCTTCGATCAGGGTTCCACGTAGCGTGGCGACCCGACCGGTGCGGATAACTTCTTCGAGTCCGAATTTGCGAACCAGTTCAATAAACGAATCGATTTTCTGGCGGCCACCCGAGATTTCCACGGTGAGGCTTTCAGCTCCGATATCGATAACGTTTACTCGGAAAATGTTTACAAGCTCGAGGATTTCTCTTCGAGCATTGGGGTCGGCGGTTACTTTGATTAGTGCAAGTTCTCGCCAGACGATGTTCTGTTCGGTGATGTCGTGAACACTCACAACATCGATCAAGCGATCGAGCTGTGCCGCAACGTGGCGTACAACCTCGTCGGGTCCTTCGACAACGAATGTCATTCGGGACAGGCCAGGTGTTTCTGATCGGCCAACTGCCAGACTGGCGATGTTGAATCCACGCCTACGGAACAGGCCTGAGATTCGAGCGAGCACACCGGGCTTATCCTGCACGATGGCAGAAATGGTCCGCTGGAATGAGCCGTTCGTTTGGGCTGAATCTGCCATTAGTTAGGATCCTCGATCAGTTCTTGAACACTTTGGCCGGCAGGAATCATTGGGTAGAGGTCGTCGACCTTCTCGATAACGAAATCGACGATAACCGGACCGTCGTGGGCGTTGGCCGCGGCAATAGCACTCTCGAGTTCATCCTGCTTCGTGACTCGAATTCCCTTGATTCCGTACGCTTCTGCAAGCTTCACGAAATCGGGGTTGCGAGTGTAGGTTTCGGCCTGGTAGTCGCCGTTGTAGAAGAATCCCTGCCACTGGGTGATCATTCCCAAGTGGTTGTTGTTCAAAATTGCGTACTTCACAGGCAGATCGTTCTCTGCAGCTGTTGCGAGTTCCATCATGGTCATCTGGAACCCGCCGTCACCGCAGATCGACCAGACGAGCTTGTCGGGGTTTCCGACCTGCGCGCCGATTGCCGAAGGAACTTCGTAGCCCATCGTTCCGGCTCCACCTGAAGAGAGCCATGAGTTGGCGTTTGTGAACTGGTAGTGCTGAGCGGCCCACATCTGGTGCTGACCAACACCAGTTGTAATGATCGCATCACCCTTGGTGACATCTGAGAGTGCCTTCACGACGTGCTGGCCCATCAGGCGATCCGTTTCGGGGATGCGCAGTGAAGGGTGTTCGGCCTTCAGGTGCTCGACGTGCTGCAGCCATTCGACGTGTGTGGTCTGCTTCACTTTTGGAATGAGCTGAGCGAACACGTCTTTGATATTTCCGACAACCGGTGCTTCCACATGGATTGTTTTGTTGATTTCTGCGGGGTCTATATCGACGTGGATCTTCTTGGACTCGGTCGAAAATCGCTTGGCGTCGCCAACAATTCGATCGTCGAAGCGACTGCCGAAGTTGATTATCAGGTCGGCCTGATCGATTGCGAGAGATGCGTATGCCATGCCGTGCATTCCCGGGAAGCCAGTGCTGAGCACATGATTCTCAGGGAATGAAGATATTCCGAGCAGAGTTGTGACGACGGGGATTTGAGCCTTTTCGGCCAGTTCCCTGAGTTCGTCAAATGAACGTGAAAGTACAACGCCATGACCTGCGAGTATCACGGGGCGCTCTGCCTCGTTGATCAGCTTCGCCGCTGCTTCAACTTGAGATTCTTCAGCCTTACCGGGTACGTGATAGCCGGGCAGATCAACCGGTGCGTCGGGATCATAGGCACCCAATTCCATGAATACGTCTTTGGGGACGTCGATCAGCACGGGGCCGGGTCGGCCGGTTCGGGCGATGTGGAACGCTTCGTGGATGGTCGCACCGAGGTCGTCGGCTCGCATCACGAGGTAGTTGTGCTTGGTTACGGGGAGCGTTGCTCCGGTGATATCGGCTTCCTGAAAAGCATCGGTTCCGATCGCTGCTCGACCGACCTGTCCGGTTATCGCAACCATTGGGACAGAGTCCATCATGGCTGTTGCGAGACCGGTGATCAGGTTTGTTGCGCCAGGACCTGAAGTGGCGAACGCAACTCCGACTGTGCCGGTTGAACGTGCGTAGCCGTCGGCTGCGTGTGCTGCGCCCTGTTCGTGACGGCAGAGGATGTGACGCAGGTTGGGGTACTTCGAGAGAACGCCGTAGAGAGGAAGAATTGCGCCACCGGGAATGCCAAATACGACGCTTACACCCTCTTTGAGGAGCGCTTCGCAGACTATTTGACTACCGGTCAGGTGCTTTGTCATATCGGTTTCCCGGAAGGGTTTTGTGCCGAATGTTCGTTCGGCAGTTCCTTCCTATTCACTACTTATTTCTATCGTTCCCTGTATCGCACAAAAATCATTTATCGCGGGCAAAAAAAAATCCCGCCCTCACAAAGGACGAGACTTGCATCCCGCGGTACCACCTTCGATTGCCAGGCGACCATTTTACTTTGGTACACCTGACCACTCAAATGCCTTTACGGGGCAAGCCGTTTGACCCTAATTTCTTAGATGTTCAGGTCAACCGCTCCAAGGTGAGTTCTCGATTCGGTACGCACCGGTTTACACCAACCACCGGCTCTCTTTAGCGCACCATGTTCGGTACTAGTCCCGTTCACAGCGTTTCACACCGGGGTAATTATAAGTCGCCGAGGTATCTGTATGCAATGTCTTGAGGGTGTAACGTACTGATTAAAATGAACTACGTGTGAAATAGCGCACAATCACAGACCGCAAAGCCGGTCACGGGAATAGACTTCTGCAGTTGCTCCCAAACAATTCGATACAAATCTTTGTCAACCAAGACCAACAGTCATTTACGCAACTTCAAATGGTCCGATATTGAAGCGCTTCAACGGCTGCTGAACGATATTGGCAGGCACGGTCACAGAGATTGGCCGAGTAATGTTGATGAACTGCGGGAGGAACTTGAGTACCCACGAGTTCAGCCGAAGCGAAACATTGCGCTAGCAATAAATGGCGACGGCGTGACTGGCTATGCAATTGTCGAGCCCGAAGCGAATATCGGGCGTTCAGTGATCGGAATTGGCAGTAGCAAAATTGGTCTCGCAACTCGAAACAAGTTGCTGGATTGGGCCACTACTCGTGCGAAGCAAGAAGCGCCAATTGCCCACCTTTCGACACGCGACAATGAAACAGAGCTCGAAAAGTTGGTTGAGCAGCTTGAATGGGCGAAGGTACGAACGTATCTCAAGCTCGAACTCACGACTGACATTTCTCCGGCCAAAGCAACGCTGCCCGGCGGGTTCTCACTCAGAACAATGTTGGGCTTGGATGAAGTTCCAGAACTCACTTATTTGCAAAATGAGGCGTTTAGCCAACACTTTGGATATTCGCCTAATACCGAAGACGAGATCAAGGCGCGCTTGCTTGCGCACGATACGAGCATCAATGACATCGTGATGATCCACGATTCTCACGAACAGCTCGTGGCCTACTGCTGGACACTGACGCAAGACCGAGAAGGCTTGAAGATCGGTCGTATTGGGATGACCGGTGTACTGCCGTCGGTTCGTAAACAAGGACTTGGTAGATCGATAGCCGAGGCCGGGTTTAATCACCTGCTGAAACAAGAGGTTGGTGCGCTTGAACTCGATGTCGATTCGGTGAATGCCCCTGCGATAAAGATTTATTCTTCGCTTGGATTCACGACCAGCAGCGAGGTTAGCTGGTGGGAACGCTCGCTCTAAACCCGTTCTAGCCACCTGCGGCGGGTACGGCGGTAGCTGGCGGCACAGGTATCAGCTCTCGGTAGCGATCCAGCAGCGAATCGGCCGATCGTTCCCAGCCTAATGTTCCGGCGTGCCCTCGTGCTGCAGTGCCCATGCGCGATCGCAACATGTCATCGCCCAGAAGTTCACAAAGTCGTTCGGCCATCACATCGCTGTGCTTTGGCGGCACCAGGAATCCTGTAGAGCCGCTTTTGACGATTGTTGGCAGGCCACCTACTTCTGAGGCTACGACGGGTCGTCCGCAGGCCGCTGCTTCGAGTGCTGCCAGCCCAAAGCTTTCGTAGTGAGACGGCAGTACGCATACATCGGCGGCGTTGTAGTGCACGGGAAGTTCGTCTTGTGAAACGGACCCAATAAATCGAATCGAATCAGTTAGCTTCATTCGACCTGCAAGTTCCTGCAATCTAGCTTTTTCCAGAGAGTTTTCATCACCACCAACAAT
>CAVOCL010000032.1:0-10347 GCA_963694185.1 Dehalococcoidia bacterium | reverse complement strand
CAGTGTTGCCGAAATGATCCGCCCGCGCAACCTGTCGGGCGCAAGTTCCATCAAAGTAACGCTGTTGCCAGCCCTGAACACCGTTTGAGAAACGCCAATCCAGATAATTAGCGGGAACACCATCCAGAGGTACGTAGCACCGGCAAATCCGAGCAATGCCAGACCGTACGAAAGCGCGGCCAGAAGCATGAGCCGACCTTTACGGTTCAACGTCTTGCGAGCTGCGATATACAAGCCGCCGGTCAACCCGCCAATCGCACCGACCGACGTAAGCAACCCCAGCAACCCGATTTCGCGCCCAAATTGTTCTTCAACCAACTGCGGAAGTAATACCTGGTGCGAAAATCCGATCGACAACGGGCCGAGTCCAAGCAGTACGAGCGCCAGTATCACCCGGTGCCGACCGATGTACACGAACCCTTCGATCAGCTGACTGATTGGATTGCCCTTTGGCAATTTCGAAGTTCTATCCGGAATGTCGATCTTAGTGGTCGTCCACAACACCACCACAAACGCACCCGCAGCCCAAACGTACGCCCAGCCAACATCGGTTGCTGCGATCAATATGGCGATCAACGCTGGCCCACCCAAACGGGTGGTATTGATAGCTATCGAGTTGAGCGACATGGCGTTGAACATGTCTTTTTTCTCAACCAAATTCGGAATGATCGAAGTACGAACGGGCTGGTTCATAGCCATCCCAGCACCCAAACCAAACGCCAACACATATACGTGCCACAGTTCGATAGAGCCGGTGAGCAACAAAGCAGCCATCGCTACGTGCATAAGGAACGTCCACGCCTGGATGATCATCAGCAGTCTGCGACGATTAAATCGATCAGCGGCTACCCCACCGATAAGACCAAGAACCAGCATTGGAATGGCACGAGCGACCAAAACTGAAGCCACCGAAGTCGATGAGCCGGTTAAATCCCACACCAACCAACTACGCGCAATCATGTCGGCGTGCATAGCGGTTGCTGAAAGGAGTTGACCGAACCACAGGTAGCGGAAATTGCGGTTGCTGAGCGATCGGAAGGCTAGGCTAAGTGTGGCAGGCATCATCGGCTAAGTTGCCCACGGATAATTGCTGGATATGTTGCCTGCTGGTTGATCAATTCCGCAGCAGTATATGCCTGAGGTTCACACCACGTTGACGACTTACTGAACGTCGAGAGCTATTGGTGAGTGAATCGACTGCCAGCCCTGTAATTCAAGCGATCGAACCTCGTCTAAATCGAGTCCCAGGGCATCGGCAGTATCGGATGGAGTGGCAGAGGCACCGTTTACGAGACCAAGCCGAAGTTCCATCACGCCTCGCTGCAATTCTGGCAGCGTGGCAACTGCGTTTTTAGAAAACTGCTTGGCAAGATCACCAGGAATCGATCGAGAATGACCGTCGGCAGCCCGAAACAGGCGATCCATCATTTTGGTTCGACCCATCGCCATTAATCGCTTGAATGCAACGCTGGACACTTGTTCTTCTGGCGAACCAAGATGTCGTGCGTCTTCTTCGGCAACACCTTCGAGACACAGCCAGCCCTCGCGTGACCCGCCTGTCCTTAACCCATGAATAGCCAATCGCCACGAATTCTCTTCTTCCGCAGCAAGCAGTTCACGCAATACCTGAATAGCTCTGAGCGATCCGTTCTTCCCAAGATCTCGCGCAGCCGAAATACGTTCGCCCATATCCCGACTCGTAAGCATTCCTCGTAGCCGAGCGATTCGCTCCTCGCCCGACCCGCTCAGTTCTTCAGCGACACGGCGGAGATGCGCTCCCTCAGATTCGCTGTCGGTCTTGCTGAGCCGAGTAATTCCCGAAGTTTCGGCAGTTGGCTTAACGGCCTCTGGACGATCAGGTTTTTGGGTGTTTGAGGTTGGGTCTGACATGGTGCGGCAAGAATTCTACATATGTTGCCTGCGGTTTTGGTCATACTGCGCAAGAACCCTCAGAACCAGCGTGGGAAACCACGATATCTGGGTTGTGAGGTAGCACCAAGAGGAACAGGTGCGTGCCTACTCCACGTCTCTACGCAACATGAATAGATTGAAGACAGTAGCGATAACGGCACCCAAAACCAACAGGTTCCGCACACAAGACCGAGAGATGGATACAACGACAATGGGCGAGATAGTTGACTTCTTCCAAAGCTCTCCACTGCCAGACGTGGAAGCAATTTCGGTTCTTTTGGTCGACGACCAACCGGTGTTCCGTAACGTAGCCCGTTCCGTACTGTAACGTGATGGAGCGTGCGAAGTAATCGGTGAAGCTACCGACGGCGCCCACGCTATCGAACTGATGAGCAAGCTGAACCCCGACATCGTTGTGATGGACGTTCAGATGGGCGACATGAGCGGTGTTGAGGCAACTCGACGGATTCTTGCTCAGAACCCAGAAGCGAACATTGTCCTTACAAGCATGGGTTCCGATTCCGAGTACCCGACACTCGCCCGAGAAATCGGCGCACGAGGATTCGTTCCGAAGCGCAATTTGAACGTATCGATGCTCCGCAGCCTTGTTGGCGGCGGACCGTCAGGCGGCAGCAGCGCAATCGCCGCTTAGTATCCGCTGGCAATAATCAAGCTGAGAAGCCCCGACATGATCGGGGCTTTTTGTGTGTGACCTCATAAGCACACATGGGTGACTGGACGATCAATCTCATCAACCGTCATCCCCAAATTCACAGCGCGTAGTAACCCACACGCCCTGTGTGTATCACGTCACTGGCTCGGTTCAGTATTCCGCCATATTCTGAGCGCACGCGAGCACAAACATCTGTGTGAATTTACCAATCGGATCCCAACGAACTAAATCGTAAATCCTATGAATCAAACGGCGCCTGAACCAGCACCAGTCCCGAGTCGAAGCGTATTCCAGAGTCCGCTTATTATTGGGCTTGTAGCGATTACAGTGATGACCGGGGCGATAATTTCGTTTGGATCGAGAATTCTCCCGCAAAACACGCTGAACGGCATCAGCCAGGGACAGGTTGAAGACCTCGATAGGTTTGCCACCACAATTCATTATGGCGATGCTGGAATTACCGGTTCCGGCGCACAGGAACGGCTCAGCGTAATTGCAGGTACCACCTCGTTCGATTCGCTCATGAAGCGAGGGCTCTTCGGAGCAAACGCCCAGCGACTCGATCTATATTCACTAACCGGCGAACCGATATATGCGACAAGTGGCGATGTACCGGTACTTGAAGGCTCGATGCTCACTGCGTTCGACGATGCCGTTCACAACAAAGTGGCGTCTATACACATGGAGCCCGACGCAGCATCTGAGCGAGTCGGAATCGATGCCAATCTCCTGCAGACATACAAGCTGATCTGGAACCAACCACCGGGTGACGGCCGACATGCCCGCACGCTGATGATGGCAGTGATTACAACCGATGTTGGACGCGACCTTGCTGTGGCACACAAAAGTGTTTGGATAATCGCTGGTGTGTTCAACGCAGGCATGGTTTTCGTTTTGTTGGTTCTGCACTGGGCATCGGGAAGGGCACAGCGTCGTTTGGAACGCGCAAACAAGGCACTTGCCGTTCAAAACATCGCAGTTCGCGAATCTCGGGAACGCATGGTGCAGGCAGCCGACAGCACCAAGCGAGCAATAGCTGAAGAGCTTCACGGCACTGTGCAATCGAAGTTATTTGCCGTTTGGATGCAGTTGTCGCAGTTCAGAGAAGCGAATCTTGAATCAGTCCCCGATCATATCGACGAACTCGACAAGATCATTCTCGATCTCGACAACATCCGTGAAGACGATATCCGAGGCATCTCGCACCGCCTCCACCCGAGCATCATCCGTGTTGGATCTGGCGTCGGGCTACGATCGCTCAGGAACTTCTACGAATCGATGATCTCGGTCGAACTGAATATCAACGAAGGTGCTGCACAACTCGAACCGGCCGGAAGTTCGGTCATTCCCGAAAACATCCGCTTAGGTGTGTACAGAATCGCCGAGCTTGCGATGGGTAACGTTGCCAAGCACGCCGAAGCCACGGTTTGCCAGGTTGAGTGGGCCTACGACGAGATTGACCAGCAGCTGATCATGAGCGTTACCGACGATGGCAAGGGGTTCGAACCCGACCAGATTCGCCAAACTGGTCTTGGCATGGTGAATATTGGCGATTACGCCGACGCGATGAATGCTGTATTAGATATCAAGTCGCAGCCCGGAGCCGGAACGCACCTCAAATTGACGATTCCGTTCGTAAATCCCGAGTCCGAAGCCAGCACGTCAAACTTACCTGCCCAAAGCACCAGTAACCGAATAGGCGAAACTGGCGAACAGCCTTCAGCAGCATAGGTTGCTGTGGGCACCCAGCGCCTAACGCGCATATTCCTACAGGGTTGGTTAAACCATCGGCTATTCACCTTTGTGACAGTTCTTCGTAGTATCAAACTAGCTACATTCGAACAGTCCTAAGGCCAACCATGTACCGAGTTCTACTAATCGACGACCAACCCATCTACCGTGACATTATCCGAGCCATGCTCGATAAGGCCGGTGGGTTCGAGGTGGTCGCTGAACGAGAAGATGGTTCGTTCGCGGCCAACACGTACCAGGAGATCCTGCCCGACGCAGTGATCATGGACATTCAGATGCCCCAGATGAACGGCTTCGAGGCGGCTGGCACCATTCTCGGTGAAGATCCCCAGGCTGTAGTCGTTCTAACTTCAATGAAGCAAGACGACGAATACGAGCGATTGGCCCAAGAGGCCGGAGCCGCGGCGTTCTACCCGAAGAGGCACCTGAACATCGAGGTTGTACGCGATCTTATTGAGAAGCGTCACCAGCAGGTGCTGGCAGCTTAGTAGCTTTCGGTTTCGACCGCCTCTGAGCAAGTGCTGATCCGATTACGACTAGCACTCCGCCGATATACAGTTCGCCGCCAATCGATTCGCCAAGTATCCACCAGCTGAGCAACACGCCGAATATCGGCTGGCTCAGCGATATAACGGTTACTCTCGAAGGCAAGTACCGCTTCAACAGCCATGTCTGGCCAATGAACCCCAGACCGGCGATTAGCACACCTGTGTAGAACAGTGCGATCACCAGCCGGCCGGTAACGTTGAACGCTTCGTCCGATTCAAAAATCAGGCTAGCGATCACGAAAGTAACGATCCCGAACACGCTCTGAGCCATCAGCAACTTGTGCTGTGCGATTCCCTGACCCAGCTGCGATAAAAAGACCTGCCGACCGCCAAGTAATATCGCCGAGCCGAGCAGTAATAAATCGCCAATCAGGAAATCGGAACTCGAATCGGCAAACCCCTTGTAGAACACGGCCACGATCCCGGAGTAAGCGACGAGGGTTCCAAGCGTTCTTGAGCGCGACATTCGGTCGCCCGGAACGAAGAAGTGGGCAAATACACCCGTCCACAACGGGAACGTGGTTGTCACGACAACTGCGTGCCCGGCAGTCGTATAGTCCTGCCCAATGTTCATGAAAGCCAGCTGAACCGTGAACAAAATCCCGAGCAGGGTGAGCGGAACCCACTCACGTTTTTGAATTTTGAACGACTGCTTCGTTGCGATGGCGTATATGAGAACGACTATCGCACCAAGAATAAATCTCAGGTACCCGAGTCGCAGTGGCCCGGCATCTTCGAGTCCAGCCTTGTTGGCAACCGGGTTTCCGGCCCACATCGTTGAGAGCAAGAGTGCAAATCCGCCAGCTTTCAGCGATAGCGGACGGCGACCGTTCACTTCAGGCTTTGCCTGCGACTTTTCTGATGCGGTTGGTTTTGGGCTTTCAGACGATGTTGAGGCCATAGACGGGTATTAGTCACCCACCGCAGAAGCCACGATACCGACAACACCGGGCACATCCTCGCACCACCGTGTGACGACGACGAGGTTCTTCTCGGGATCGATCACGACGGCGTTGCCCCCGGCCCCTGAAGCTACGAACGTCGATTCAGATGCTTGGCTACCGCGCTGTCCCGTATTAAGCCACCACATGTAACCGTATTGGGGGTTCTGTTCCGACGGGACGGTCATCATGTCGATCCACTTTTCCGAGATGATCTGACGATCACCCCAGCGTCCCCGGTTCAGGTAAAGCATCCCGAATCGGGCGTGATCCAGCGTGTTTACCCAGAGACCACCGCCCCAGTGGGCTCCACCGGATACCGATTCAGTCACAAGACCGTCGAGATTCACAGTGGAGTGCTCGCCATAGCCGTGCCATGCCCACGTATTTGAACCACCAATCGGGTCCATAACTTCTCGTTTGAGTACCCCGGGAAGCGGCTCGCCCCACACTGCCAGCAACGCAAGGGCCGTTCGATTGACCCGAACGTCGTTATATTCGAAGTGCTGGCCGGGGGCTTTTCGCTCCTGCCGACCCGTTTTGCCGTCCTCGTCCTTGCCTATTGACGAGAGATGCCTGTTCCAGTCGACGACATCGGGCTTTGTGTAGAGCGTACCTTCCCATTCCGAGCTCTGCTGAAGCAGGTGCTCCCACGTAATGCCGCGGTTTTGATCAGTATCGAAGCCGTCTACTGGCTCGCCAGTGTTGACCTGGATGATCGATTTGTCAGCTTCGTAGTCGATTACAGCGTCTGAAGTGCTCTTGATCATCCCTTTGTCGAACGCCAATCCCGCCATAGTCGCAACGTAGCTCTTCGTTGCGCTAAACGTAAGGTCGACACGTTCGATATCGCCCCACTCAGCAACGATATAGCCGTCTTTGATCACTAAGCCAGCCGGACCACCACGATCCTTGAACTGCCCAAGCTTTGCCGCCCATTCAGGCGCATCATCACCAACCCTGCCGTGCTCAATGTCGATAGGCCACTTGATCTCATTATCTTTGGCGAACTGAACAGCCTTATCGAGAATTGACTGGTCAATGCCCAACGAAGCAGCGGCTTTCCGCTCCCATGCGCCCTTTGGTGGCAGGTAGAGATCGTTTTTGATGGTCAATATGCTGTCTGCCTAGCCCTCTAGCCGTTTCAGGTACTGACCCAGCCAGTCGTACTCAACAAAATCGACATATTCGTTCATCAACGCCTTGGTGATCGGCCCAGCTGCAGAACCATCACCGATCTGGCGACCCTGGAACGATCGAACTCCGCAGATACACAATGAAGTCGAGGTCAGGAAGATTTCATCGGCTGTCATAGCATCGAACAGGTCGATGTCCTTGGTTACAACCGGAACATCGATTCGTTCGGCCATCTCAATAGCCGTCTCGCGTGAGATTCCGCCGAGAACGTACTGTTCCTGTGGGGTGTAAATAACGCCGTCTTTGATCGTGAATATGTTCGATCCGATGCCTTCCGTGAGGAATCCCCGCGTATCAAGCAAAATCGCCCACGCCTCGGGATCCTGCGCCTTGGCTTCCATATCGGCCATGATCAGGTTGAGATAGTTGTGCGTCTTCGCTCGAGGGCTAAGAGATTCGGGCGGAGTGCGTCGAATCGATGGCACCAACACGTCCATGCCGTCTTTATACAAACGAGCTCGTGGCTTTAGGGGCAGCGGTGCGCACTCGATGATCACGTTCGGACCGCCTGCGGTCTCCCACATATCGCCACCAACAAGGTCGACACCACGAGAAACTCGTTGGCCAACCCAGAAGTCGTCGTCGGGCCCTAGAAGGTGCAGATTGGCCTCCAGCACCTCTCGGGACTTCGCGACCATCTCTGCCTCGGTCATGCCGGGATCGATGTCGAGGTACTTGAGCGAGTCGTAGAACCGACTGATGTGAGTCTCAAGTTTGAATATCTTGTGGCCAAACGTGCGTGTCATGTCGAAAACGGCGTCGCCGTACTTGAAGCCGCGATCTCTGAAAGGCACTTTGACTTCGGATTCGGGGATTATCTCGCCGTTGAAGTAGGCGACTCGTTCGCCGGTTCGTGCAGTGGTCATTTCGTTACATCCTTACGTTTCGGTTCAGCACATGGGTACTGAACTTGTGTATCTGGACGTTTACCGGTTCTCCGAAGCATGGCTTCGACGCGGACGCCTCACGTATCGCCATCCACCGTTGTTTTGGGCGGGGCAGCGCGATGCTACGCCTCACACGAGTGTGCGTATAGTTCCACACTGTATATATGTGTGTATGGGCGTGCGGAAGTGAGAGAATCAATTCCGAAAAGCTTACAATGCCAATCATCGATGTATCCCAGAAGTCTTATCGTTCGCTAGTCAAAGCGGCGCATAAACGCGGGATGAGCATCGATCGCTTCATTCAGAAGACATTTGAGAGCGAATTGACTGATTCTGAGCCTGTGTCACGGTCTAAACCGGCTTCTGCAGCTCCTACGGTAGAAAAGCCGGTTGGTCCCGTCAGGTTAGTGCCCCATAAACCGGTTTCTATGATCAACAGAGAAGACGCAGCGCAAGTCGGCGGAAATGGGCTGAATTCCGAGTTCGAAGCGCTCTGGGGCCGCATAGAGCAAAGCGCAGGCAATGCGATTTCTACTAAACGAGGCCAAGATTTCACCTACGAGGTCGAATCGGGCTATCTCACGGTTCGAGAAAGTGGTGCTCGGATACCACGCAGTCAGTTCAAGAAGGCGTTAGCGCAGTGGCCTCAGAACGGACCTTCGAACATGCGAGGAATCTACGCGGCGTCGGTCGTATGGGCCGTTCTTGCCGATGGGCGAATTCTCGATAGCGCAGCCTAGCTGCTATCTACCAGCGGAATCCTTCGAGACGAAGGATCTTCTCCCAGATAGCTTCCCTTGCGAGTTCTGACAGAACCTTTCATTTGAACCCAAAGTGCTATTGAGTTGCGACGCGCCTACACTAACCCCGCATGCGAGAAACCGTTTTCTCGCAACGAATGCTAATCATATGCCGGAGTAATGTAATTGAAAGTCACAGCCATCGAAACCTTCGCAGTCGAAGGCCTCAGTAATCCCATGATGTTCTGTGCAATACGCACCGACGAGGGAATTACGGGTTACTCCGAATTCGGAGTCGGCGCGCTTGCTAACGGTCTGCGTGGGCTGATCGAAGACCTGTCGGTCTTTGTGATTGGTCAAGATCCCCGGAAAGTCGAAGCGCTCTATACGCAGATGGAACGTGGCAGTCGAGCCGCATTTGGCGGAGCGACTTGGCAGGCGATTTCTGGGATAGAGCTGGCACTCTGGGACATCAAAGGCAAAGCACTTAACGTACCTGTCTATGAGCTGGTTGGCGGGGCGACTCGAACGAATCAGAAGGTTTACTGGTCGCACATGCTCAGCTACCAGGTTACCGCGTATGCCAAATTGGGGACTGAGCCCGTTCGATCATACGATGATGTGCGCAATGTAGTCGCGCAAGCAGCCGACCGGGGCTACGACACACTCAAGACAAACATTATGTTCCCGGGAGATCCATTCACCGGTATCAGCCAGGGGCGGTCGGGTCCTCACGATCAGTCGCTCACGCGTGACATTCTCAATGCAGCTGTCAAGCAGTTCGAGGTTATTCGCGATGAAGTGGGTCCTGATATAGGGCTGTGTCTAGACGTCAATACAAACTTCAAGGCCGATGGACAAATCAGGCTTGCCAAGGCGCTTGAGCAGTTCGATCTGACTTGGATGGAGCTCGACAATCTGGATCCTGCAAGCGTGCGTATGGTGAAGGATGCAACGAGCACACCCATATGCACGGGTGAACAGCGACTCGGTCCGCTCAACTATCGCGACCTATTCGAAGCGAGAGCAATGGACGTCTGTAAGGTCGATCTCCAATGGCAGGGTTTTATCCCGGCACGCCGTGTTGCGAACATGGCCGAACTATACGACATCAATATCGCACCGCACAACTACAACGGTCACCTGTCGACTTTCCAGACGATGAACCTGTGTGCGTCGGTTAACAACGTGAAGATCAGTGAGAGCGACCCTGTTCAGGTACCGTGGCGTGACGAACTAGTGACTGATCTTCCGGATATCAACAATGGCATGGTGACTATTCCAACTAAGCCTGGTTGGGGTACAGATCTCAACGAAGTTGCAATGAGGAAATACGCGGTTCAGTCCTAAGTTTCATAATGCTGTTCTGTCAGTTGTGTTTTTTTGGCAATAGCTTCTTAGCCTGCGTTTTACCTGAAGTTTGCCTGAAGTTTTGAACTGAGAATCAGCCGGCCAACCTCAGTGAGACACTGCCTTTTAATCAGCAGGTCGTGGCCCACTGAATTCGGGCCCCGCAAGGCCCCCAAAACTCGGAACATTCGTAGATAAAAATCCACCGGTACTCCGGTAGCTTTTTTTGCTTTCGATCACAGTCGGCGTAGACACCGCGTGACCTACCCATCAAACTGATTCGCAGATCTGAGAGTGTGCAGATCCTGAAAATCTTCATCAATTCAATCGATCAGGAGAATTTATGCG
>CAVOCL010000031.1:0-10501 GCA_963694185.1 Dehalococcoidia bacterium | reverse complement strand
TCCGGAGCCCACACAGCCCTCGAACACGCCCTAGCAACAACCCCAGAAAACCGCGACCCAGAACTGGTAGCCAAACTAAACGTAGTAGCAGGACGAGTTTTGGATAGCACTGGGTGGTGACAGGAGCATTGGCGCGAAGCGGGCCAGCTGAGAATGCACAGCACTGACCGCCTAAAACCCTCGATCAACTACGCGGTAATTTGGGCACGGTTCTAGCGATTGATTCCTGCCTCACCTGGGGCTATGGAGTCCCGAATCATCGGCAGCGATGCTCGCAGAATAGCTCGTCCACATGGTCCGAAGTCGTTCGACGACGCCAGGACCTAAACGTAATTGCAGCGTGCAACAAGTCATTCGATGACGCGCACAGCAATCACGAGGCTCCAAAATTTCTCGTGCACCGACCATGCCTCTCATGGCACAGCTGACAACAACTCAACCACCAGCACGCCAACAAACACGAACATCAGAATCGCCATTGCTGCGTCGATCTTGCGTGACATCGCCTGCAGCTTCTCGGCACGGTTACCGGCAGTCAAAAATAGTGCCACACTCGTGTACCAGCTGCCATCAATAATCATCCCAATCGCTGCAATACCCAGCAACACAGGAGTGTCGATATCCGAGTTGATAAACGGAGCGTAGATCGCCAGCATCCATGCCAATATCTTCGGGTTAAACACAGCGATCAAAGCACCCTGAACGAACCCGGATCGTCCATTAGCCGTCGGTGAGTGCTCGAGTTTTTTGGCGCTACCACCCGATAGCGCACTCCGGCCATAAACGGCTCCCAAATACAGCAGCAGGCCGATGCCCAACCAGCGCAATCCAAGAACCAGATCTTCACTAGCCGCAATCGCCGCAGCCATTCCAATCGCCGCCAAAAACGCATACACACCAAATCCGAGGCCATGCCCAAGACCGGTCAACACTCCCTGACGCCGTCCACCTGCAAGGGTGTTCCGCAGCACGACGGCAAGCGACGGTCCCGGGCTCATTGCCCCGAGAGCGAACACAGCGATAAATGGCAGAACGAGTTCGAGGGTCACGAATTATTCTTCAAGATTCAGCCACTTCATTTCGTCGACTGAAAGTTCTACACCGAGGGCCGCCAATGAACTCTGAGCTTCTCCGACCGTCATTGGGCCGATCAGCGGAAAGGTCGGATTCTCCTGTCGAAGCACCCACGCCAGAGCAACACTTATGCTTGCCACGTTTTTTGTCGAAGCCAACTTCCGCACCCGCGCCAACCGTTCAAAATTGTCGTCGCTGTACCACGAACGGACCAACTGTGGATCAGACAAATCGGCAGGATCGGCGCGCCCGTCAGCGAAAAACCCCATAGCCTGACTCGACCAAGGAAACAACGGTATTCCACGTTCAGCCAGCCAACTTCGAGACTCAACATCCGACGATGCGATACACCCCTCATATGGAATCTCAACCACCTGCGCCAGACTCAGATGATTGCTCAAAACGGTGAATCCCGAAACCCCGTTGCGAGCAGCATACTCGTTCGCCGCGTCCATCCGTTCAAGGCTCCAGTTCGATCCGCCAAACACACCCAATCGACCCGCCGATTTGTGCTCGTTCAGTACATCTACAAACTCGCCTACAGGGATTTCCAGATTGTCGCGATGGAGAAAATAGATATCGATAAAATCGGTCTGCAGCCGCTCAAGACTTTCGAACAACTGCGATGTCACCGACTCCGGATTGCAGTTCGGAGTGTGTGCCCCTTTTGTGATCACCACCGTCTCGTCACGCACACCTCTACTCTGCATCCATTCGCCGAAAACCAACTCGGCGTCACCGTAGTGACGGGCGGTGTCAAAGCAGTTGCCGCCCTGCTCAATGAAGTAGTCAAAAACGGGTGCCGCTTGATCAATCTCGTTAGCAAAAAGCGTGCCCATCACTATCTGAGATACATCGTGCCTAACGCCAGCCACTTGCCCGTAAATCATTCGATTGCTGCTCACTAACTAAACTCCCATTACGTCGTCTGAATAGACATGTCGCGACACCATCGAAGATCCACCATCAACGGTCAGAACGGTCCCGGTAATCCACTTCGCCTCGTCGCTCGCCAAAAACACCGCCGCCCAGCCAACGTCCCATGGCGTGCCCTCCGTCCCAAGCATCGTCGTGTTCTTGCGATACGCCCGCTTTTCTTCCGACAACCGCCACGCAACCATAGGTGTGAAGACCGGACCCGGTGCGATTGCGTTGACTCTGATGCCATCTCGTCCGTGATCACCCGCCATCGAAACGGTCAGCCCAATCACCCCGGCCTTCGATGCCGTATACGCAGGATCTTTACCAGCTCGCAGGCCAGATATTGATGAGATATTGATGATCGACCCGCCGCCGGTTTCGATCATTTTCGGAATTGCATGGCGTGACGTGAGCACCATGCTTTTCAGGTTCAACGTCATGATGCGATCCCAGTCGTCGAGATCGATTTCAGTGACACGTTCACGATGACTGTTACCCACGTTGTTATCCAGTATGTCGAGGCGACCGTACTGAGCAACGGTGAATTCAACCAGCTCTCGACACTCGTCATCGCTGGTGACATCTGCAGCAAATGCTGAGGCAACTCCGCCTTCGGCTTCGATTTCGGCCAGCGTTTCGCCAGCCCTTTCGATTTCCATATCAACCAGAACGATCTTCGCTCCTTCTCGGGCGAATAACGTGGCAGTTGCCTTGCCGTTGCCAACTCCCTCACCGCGGGAGCCAGCGCCGGTGACGATCGCTACTTTGCCTTCAAGCCGAGGCCGTCGTTCAGTCATGTTTACGTTTCTCCAGTGAAAGCCAGAGTGTACCGGGAACGCGCTGTGCCACGCTGGGCTACGTTCTGAATAATCCGAAGAGTTGGTTAAGGGTGAACGGATGTCGGTTCCTTATCGTTCGAGGTCCTGAATCTAGTTAAGGAATCGGATTCATTCCCCGTTCAGATTCGATTTACAGGAGAGCATTCCGCCGGGCGTTTTAAGAACACCCCACAACTCCGGTTCTCACTTAGAATCGCCGCATGCCAAATATCACCGACACGAAAAACGTTGCCTACGCCGCTATCGATCAACAGGCCAAGAGCTTGATCGAGCTTTCTAAGGACGTTTGGGAACACCCAGAGCCGGGATACCGTGAACGCCGAACTGCGAAATTAGTGGCTGAGTTCATGACGAAGATAGGGCTTCAGCCACGGGAGGAAATTGCGATTACGGGAGTGATTGCGCGGATCGATACCGGGCGACCGGGTCCGCATGTGGCGATATTTGGCGAGCTTGATTCGTTGATAGTTCCAGAACACCGAGTGGCTGATTCCGAAACCGGAGCTGCTCATGTTTGTGGTCACAACATTCAGGTTGGCAACATGCTTGCCGCTGCGGTTGGGCTTTCACAGCCGGAAGTGTTGGAATCACTTAGTGGGTCGATTTCGTTCATGGCGGTTCCTGCAGAGGAGTACATCGAGATCGAATTTCGAGAGGGATTGCGGGAATCAGGTGAGCTTGAGTTTCTGGCTGGCAAGCAAGAGTTTATTCGGCTTGGCGAGCTCGACGATGTTGATATTTCGCTTCTTACCCATGCTTCGCCGGATGAGGAACGGACCCTCAAACCGGGAGTTAGTCACAACGGCATGATTGCAAAGAGTGTGCGATTTGTTGGGCGGTCGGCGCACGCAGGTGGCGCACCTCATTTGGGAATTAACGCGTTGAACGCAGCGAATCTCGCGATGCAAGCGATTGCGCTTCAGCGGGAGACTTTCCAGGACGGTGATCACATTCGCATTCACCCGATCATCACTCGCGGCGGTGCTGCGGTTTCTTCGGTGCCTGCGAACGTAACTATGGAAATGTTTGTTCGCGCCGCTTCTATCGATGCGATGAAGGATGCCGAGAATAAAGTCGATCAAGCGTTGCGGGCGGGTGCGATGGCTATTGGCGCTACGGTCGAGATTAGTACGTCGCCTGGCTACATGCCTTCGAAGTTCGATCCGGCTTTGTGCGACGTCTACGACGAAAGCGTCATCGAGCTTCTTGGTGAATCGGCTGTTGGCCGAATGCCGCACCGAACATCGTCAACCGATATGGGCGATGTTTCGGTTTTGATGCCCACTATGCAGTCGTATGCAGGTGGGGCGAGCGGGCGTACCCACAGCGACGAGTTCGAGATCACAGATTGGGAGTTAGATGTGATCGAGGCTGGAAAGGCGCTGGCGTCTATGACTATTGCGTTGCTAACCGATGATGCCACTCGTGGTCGTGAGTTGGTCGATGATTTCGATGCTCCGCTCACGATTCCTGAATACCTCGCGACGCTTAGAGGGTTTCAGAGGTTCGAAACGTTCGAACCGATCCCGGCATCCGAATCAACGGAATCTAGTGAGCCCATTTAGTTTCCGAATAATTGGATTCTCAAACTTTATTTGAACTGGAGTTCAATGTGATTCGGTCGATCTGAAATCACGGTGCATGATCTCACTTCTTTTTTGCTGAATGTGCGACCTGTGCGGCCTGCTTGGCCCATTCGATGAACTCTGAGTAATCATCAGCAACGGCATCAGGGACTTCAAAATACGGCATCGGGTTGTGCTGCTTGCTACCCGCCTCTATATAACGAGACTTCGTGCTAGAGTCGGCACGAAAAAAGAGAGAGCCCTTCGAGTCGATCAGTGCAAACATAGTGCCGTTCTCGAAGATGCCGTAGCCACCGAACATGGGTTGGGATCTGACGTCGCCGACCGGAGTTAGGGCTTCGACCATTTCGGCCGTGAATTCTTTAACAGATGGCGATTTCTCTGCGCTTTTATTGGCCACGATTTAGTGCCCCTATCGATTCGCCACTTCTTTAGCGATTGCCATCTTGAATAGCCGTCATAACGAGCATGACGATGATGAAAACGATCACACTGCAAGAACGATTTTGCTGGCGTTTTCTGCAATCCAGCTTGGACCCTGATTGGCCGTACCTTTCTCGTTGCCTGTAATTCCATCGCCATCTCCCTCCTTATTGTTGGAGGACGGGCGCTTGTAGGTCATATTTTCCTCGTTCAATGATCAGCAAGTTTAGGAAGAATTCGGGTCATCTTACGTGAAGCCGGGAGTACAATCGCCCCGGCCCTCACTACTCCCGCCTCTCTCGAAAGTAATCTGCTACGGAACTCTGGATACTCGCGGCTCTTGCTAATCCGCTGATTTTCTCGATCGTCACTCTCGTCGACAAACGTATTTTGTCTGGCTACGGTCTGGGGCTACCCAGCTTCAATTTGTTCGTAGGGGGAAGCCAGGGGCTGTTTGGTGCGGTAGTGCTACTGGCGAACTTTCCGGCTGGAGTTGAGTTCGAAATCATTGCTAAGGCATGGTCAATCGGCGTGCTTCAGGCGTTCACGCTGATATTCATGTTTTGGATGTTGAAGCGAGAAGATCCGTCACGGGTGATCCCCGCAATGCAGACTTCGCCGATATACGTTGCACTGCTGGCGTGGGCGATATTTGGCGAGGCGCTGAGTCCTTTGCATTGGACCGCTGTGCTGCTAGCTGTTGGCGGAAGCATATTGGCGTCGGTGCAAGTTGGGTCGTTGAGTTCGAACGGAAAAATCGGGTTTCGACCAGTATTTCTGTTGCTTGCAGTCGGTGCCTTGCTAATGGCGAGTTCACAGCTGATAACAAAGTCGATCATCGAAGACTTATCGACTCTTCACATCGTTTCACTGCGTGGGACTGGGCTCTTTACCGTGATGTGGCTCGTGTTCGCTCGGCCTGCCGCTCTTAGAGGATTGGGTGGTTTCCTGAAGCAGCCAAAACGGGCTCCATGGCTGATTCTTGCCGAGGGTGTGATGCCTTTCAACGGGCATCTGTTGATCACTTACGCGATTGGGAAGGGACCGATCGCACTGGTGTCGGCCCTTGGCGGGGCGAGGCCGATTTTCGTATTCAGCATGACCGCGATCGGGGCACGGTTTGCGCCGGGATTGATTTACGAGAAGTTCACCCGAGCCGACATGGCGTTGAAGCTGGTTTCGGCGACGATGGTTGTGGGTGCCGTGGTGATCATTTCGCTGGCGACGTAGGTGGGTTGGTGGTGGAGCCGGGTAGGTTATTTTGTGTCCACTGGGAACTAGGAACATTGTCATTCTGAACTTGATTCAGAATCACGTCTAGCTCGGAATTACGCTTGGGATTCATGGTCAACGATGTAGCCGGAACTGTACGTTGGTTCCGTTCCACACAGATCCTGAATCAAGTTCAGGATGACAGTGCCTGTCGTTGTGGGATCGCTATATTTTCGATTGCTGATTCACCACAGCCCTCATTGTCGGTATTAATCGATTGACACTGAAAATGAATTCAGCATGACAGTCGGCGCCACCCACTCTCTAACTCCCTCCGTATTGCTCCGGGCGTCATCGAATGACTTGGTCGCGGAGGACACTCCTAGGGCTAGGAGGGAGAGATTGCCACCAGCACCTAAACCAGTTCGAATCCCAGGCCTAGTTCTGCCTTGATCGATTCGAACCATTCGACTACTTCTCGGTGATACGGGATGCCTTCTCGCAGGCGAAGTTCCACTTCTTCAGCTTCTGGTAGACCGGCGTAAACCACTCGTTCCTGACTTGGGGCAGGCTTGGCGTTTCGAAGTCCGCTCAAGAACTTATCCATGTCATCTTTGAACTGATCGGGGTCGATGAAGCCGTCGATTTTGATCGCCTGAACGTAATGACCCATAATCGTTCGAGGTGACGTCGGCATCAGGAATCCGGGTCCCATTCCCGAAAGAATTGGCGCCATGATTTCGGCCATTGCAGCAAATCCGTAGCCCTTGTGCGAACCCTGTTCTCGGGTGCCGCCAAAGGGGAGGATGTGGTAATCGTCTGGAAGCGGTCCCTCTTCCATGATTGGAGTGCCTTCGCTGTCGGTGATCCATGCGGGATCCATCGGTGCGCCGATTCGTTCGGCGAGTCGCAGCTTGTTGCCTGCTACTTGAGTTGTGGCGATATCAAATACAAACGGTGCTTCGTTTCGGGCCGGTGCTGCCCATGCCCACGGGTTAGTTGCGAACATTTTTTCGCTGGCGAAGGTCGGCACCATCGAAAGCGGGTTTCCTGCCGATGTTGTCACGCCGATCATGTCGTGCTTGAGCGGCATCATCGAGTGGTACGCCAGCATGCCGATGTGACGTGAGTTGTGCACGGTTACAGCGCCCATGCCGTGCTTATCGGCTTTTTCGATTGCCATTTCCATGGCCTTGGGGAGAACGTGGAGACCAAGACCGGTATCGCCATCGAGGTTTGCCGTTACATCGGTTTCACGAGTGACGCGAACGTTGGGAGTCGGGTTGATCTCCTGGTCGCCGTACATCTGTACGTAGACTCGAAGCTGGTTCGATACGCCGTGCGATTCGCAACCTCGAAGGTCGCTGGTAAGGAGTACTTCTGCTGATAGAGCTGCGTCTTCTGACGACTGGCCGCACTTCTCGAAGATTTCGATCACTGCCAGCCGCATGTTCTCGGACTGGACGATTACACGATCTTTCTCCGGAACTAGGAATCGCTCGAGCATTGTTTTTCTTTCTTCTTGGTGGGTGGCTGCGAATCAATACGAATTATAGGTAAAAAGAATGAACCTCAGAAGCGAGGCTCGCAAGTGGTTGGGGTGGGTCAGATTGAGCCAGCGGTCGGTCTTTTGTCATTGCGCGGAGCTGCCCGGAGCGACGTGCCAATCACGATGGACACCCACGAACGTTCGTTCTCAGGACGTGCAGGCTGAGGGTATGGCTGGAGATTATTGTGATTGAGGACGATCGATTGCTGCCGCATTGGACAACCTGACTCCAGCTAACGCTGATTACCACGTGATCCCTTCTCGCAATGACAACAATCGTAGTTGGCTTGAACACCAAACGCGAAAACCGCCCCGGCCGGGTGGGCACGGGGCGGTTGGTGATAATTCCAGTAGGTGAGCCTACTTATTGGGTTGCGGTGTTACTCGCAGGTACGGTTTGACTGCTTCGTAACCCTTCGGGAAGAGCTTCTCGGCTTCTTCATTTGAAACTGCCGGCAAAACAATTACGTCGTCGCCATCGCGCCAGTTGGCGGGAGTTGCGACCTTGTAGCCGTCGGTGAGTTGCAACGAATCGAGAACACGAAGTATCTCGGCAAAGTTACGACCGGTTGAAGCTGGGTACGTTAGCGTTAGGCGGAGCTTCTTTGCAGGATCAATGATGAAGACTGATCGAACGGTCATCTTGTTGTCTTCGCTCTGGATCATGCTGTACAGGTTCGCCACCTTCTGATCGGAGTCGGCAAGAATTCGGAAGTTCAGCTTAACGTTCTGAGTTTCTTCAATGTCTTTGACCCATCCGGCGTGCGATGAAAGCTCGTCAACACTCAGGCCGATGACCTTAGTGTTTCGTTTGTCGAACTGGTCTTTCAACCCGGCAACGGCACCGAGTTCAGTTGTGCAAACCGGTGTGTAGTCGGCAGGGTGGGAGAATAGGATGCCCCATCCGTCACCGAGATAATCGTAGAGGTCGATATCTCCATCGGTCGAAGCTTGAGTAAAGTTTGGGACGGTGTCCCCGAGTAGGAGTGCCATGGGTCATTTCCTTGTTATATCGTCAGCCCAGTAAATGCCCGCGTTTCGTGCGGAATCATTAGATGCAGGTGCGTTGGAGTTCGGTTCAAATTCAGATTGGCAATGCCACGCTTTCTTGCCACTGAGCGGTTGGCTGGGATGTTAGTGGTTGCAGGTTGGCATAGATCCTGAATCAAGTTCAGGGTGGCGGTTGTCTTATGTTCGGAGAGACTTTACCGATTTTCGCAGAATAAAAAAGCCCCGCATGCAATGCATGCGGGGCTTTTTCGAATTCTAATTTCAGACTAGAGCTCGTGAACAGTTGTCACTTACGCGCTGACGGCTGTGAGCTTCTTTGAGCTCTTGGCTCGGCCACGTTTGTTCTGATCAAGAATGGTCTTGCGGATTCGAACAAAGTTCGGTGTCACTTCAAGACATTCGTCTTCCATGATGAACTCGAGTGCCTGTTCAAGCGTTTTGGCTTTGTGAGTATCCAAGTGTTCTGCCTTATCGGCACCGGCTGAACGCATGTTGGTCTGCTTCTTGGCCTTGACCATGTTCAAATCCATGTCCTGTGGACGTGGGTTTTCGCCAACGATCATGCCTTCGTAAACTTCGGTAGCAACCGGAACGAACAACTGGCCACGCTCCTGAGCGCTGAGCAGTGAGTAGGTTGTGGTTACGCCACGTCGGTCGGCAACAAGGCTGCCGGTCGGTCGTGATCGCATTTCACCTTGCCACTTTTCGTAACCTTCAAACACGTGGTGGGCAAGCCCTGCGCCACGAGTTTCGACAACGAATTCGTTGTGGAATCCGATGAGTCCACGAGCCGGGATGATGAAGTCCATGCGGACTCGACCCTGACCGTGGTTCACCATGTTGACCATCTTGCCCTTGCGGTGTGCAAGAAGCTGGGTGACGGCACCGAGGTGCTCTTCATTGATGTCGACAGCAAGTCGTTCCATCGGCTCGTGAAGCTTGCCATCAACCATCTTGGTGACAACTTCGGGCTTACCGACAGTCATTTCAAATCCCTCACGGCGCATGGTTTCAACCAGCACTGCGAGCTGTAGTTCGCCACGACCCTGGAATATCCAGGAGTCGGGTCGTTCTGACGGAATCACGTTTATGGAAACGTTACCGATCAGCTCTTTCTCAAGGCGGTCCTTGATCATTCGAGCGGTCAGCTTCTTGCCATCAAGGCCGGTAAGCGGCGATGTGTTGATGCCGATAGTCGCAGACAAGCTGGGCTCGTCGATGCGAATTGTCGGAAGCGGACGTGGGTCGTGTTCGTCGGCGATGGTTTCACCGATTGTGATTTCGGGCATACCGGCTACAGCGATGATTTCGCCTGGGCCAGCTTCGGCTGCATCGATTCGCTCGAGGCCTTCGGTAATGTAAAGCTCGGTGATCTTCGAGCGGACGATCGTTCCATCCACACGGCAGTGCGAGATGAACTGATCCTTTTTGATGGTGCCTTCGTAGATTCGGCAAATAGCCAATCGCCCAACATAAGGCGATGCATCGAGGTTGGTCACGTGAGCCTGGAGATTGTGCTCGTCGTCGTAGGTCGGAGCTGCGATGTTTTCGATCAGCAGTTCGAACAGCGGCGTGAGGTCGGTAGCGGGTGTGTCGAGGTCCATCGTCGAGATGCCATCTCGGGCGACTGTGTAAATAATCGGGAAATCGATCTGGTCTTCGGTTGCATCGAGGTCGATGAACAACTCGTAGACTTCGTCGAGAACCTCGGCAATACGGGCGTCAGGTCGGTCGATCTTGTTGATAACGAGAATGACTGAAAGATCGGCTTCGAGTGCCTTGCGCAGTACGAAACGGGTCTGTGGGAGCGGGCCTTCGCTGGCATCTACCAGCAGAAGAACGCCGTCGACCATTGCGAGTCCGCGTTCAACTTCACCACCAAAGTC